>CBHCMF010000072.1:0-20103 GCA_965974465.1 uncultured Noviherbaspirillum sp. | reverse complement strand
GCTTGCACTGCTTCATGCCGAGGGAGATACGACGACGCTCTTCGTCGATTTCCAGAACCATGACTTCGACTTCGTCACCCAGCTGGACAACCTTGTTCGGCGCAACATTCTTGTTGGTCCAGTCCATCTCGGACACGTGCACCAAGCCTTCGATACCTTGTTCGACTTCGACGAACGCACCGTAGTCGGTCAGGTTCGTGACCTTACCGAACAAACGGGTACCTTGCGGATAGCGACGGGACAAACCAGTCCACGGGTCGTCGCCAAGTTGCTTGACGCCCAGAGAAACGCGGTTCTTTTCTTGATCGTACTTGAGAACCTTCGCGGTGATTTCTTGACCGACGGAGAGCACTTCCGACGGATGACGCACACGACGCCATGCCAGGTCAGTGATATGCAGCAGGCCGTCGATGCCACCGAGGTCAACGAACGCACCGTAGTCGGTGATGTTCTTGACGATACCGGTGACGATGGTGCCTTCTTTCAGGGTTTCCATCAACTTGGCGCGCTCTTCGCCCATCGATGCTTCGATGACAGCGCGGCGGGACAGCACGACGTTGTTGCGCTTGCGATCCAGCTTGATAACCTTGAACTCCATGGTCTTGCCTTCGTACGGCGTGGTGTCCTTGACCGGACGGGTGTCGACCAGCGAGCCCGGAAGGAAAGCACGAATGCCGTTGGTCAAAACGGTCAAACCACCCTTGACCTTGCCGTTGACAGTACCGGTAACGATTTCGCCGGACTCCATCGCTTTTTCCAGCGAGAGCCACGAGGCGAGACGTTTGGCCTTGTCGCGCGACAGGATGGTATCGCCAAAGCCGTTTTCGAGCGATTCGATCGCAACGGAAATGAAGTCGCCAACCTGGACTTCGAGTTCACCGTTGTCGTTCTTGAATTCTTCGACAGGAATAAATGCTTCGGATTTCAGGCCAGCATTCACAATCACAAAATTGTGATCGAGACGAACGACTTCAGCCGAAATCACTTCACCGGAACGCATATCCTGACGGGACAGGGACTCCTCGAACAGGGCTGCAAAGCTTTCGGAACCGGTAGATTGTTGTTGCGCAATAGACATAAATAAGAAAAGGTTGGCCAGCAATAATCGAGTCTTTTCTGATTACTGACTGGGTTAAGTTTATCAACACCCGACAAGGCCTTGCACCAAATCGGGCACCAATCGCACTACAAAACCAGCGTACAACTCAATAAAGTCACGCCTGTTTTTTTACCGCTGCATACCATTCCAGCACCTGTTCCACCGCCTCGTCGGCAGTCATGTTCGAAGTATCCAGAATGTGTGCCCCTTCCGCAGGCTTCAATGGCGCGATGGCGCGGTTCGAATCACGTGCGTCCCGCTCTCTCAAATCTTTAAGAAGGTCTTCTATGTTAGCAGAAAAACCCTTGTCAATCAATTGCTTATATCGCCTTTCAGCACGTGCCTCAGCACTCGCCGTCAGAAATACTTTAAGTACGGCATGCGGAAAAATTACCGTTCCCATATCTCGTCCATCAGCAACCAAACCCGGTGCAATGCGGAATCCAAGCTGTAATCCGGCTAGGGCATGCCGCACTGTTGGCAAAGCGGCAATTTTTGAGGCGGTATTGCCAACTTCCTCGGCACGAATTGCCGATGTTACGTTTTCATTGGCCAGCCATATCTGGTCGCCCACAAATTTACAAGGCAATTTTTCCGCCAACTTGGCAAGAGCATGTTCGTCGTGGAGAGGAACCTGGTGTCGGATCGCGCTCAGCGCTGCAAGCCGGTAGAGCGCACCGGAATCCAGATAATGAAAACCAAATTTCAACGCGACACGATGTGCCACCGTACCTTTACCGGACGCGGTTGGTCCGTCAATCGTAATAACCGGGATAAGGGATTGCATCTTCTCTAAATAAAAACGGCTGTTAGCATAGGTAATGACATGGAAAATGTGTAGCAGAGAAGACCTCTTCCCTTACCTCTCCCAATGGCACGCAGTCAAAATAATTCGTTGCGCGTGATTTTGGCGAATGCATCGAAGTAATCGGGGAAAGTCTTGGCCACGCATTTCGGATCATTAATCCGCATGGTGCTGCCGCGACGTGCAGCACCATCGAGCGAAGAAAGTGAGAAGCACATGGCCATACGATGATCATCATAAGTATCGATAGTCGCCGTCTGAATTTCTGCAGGGGGCACAATGCGCAAATAGTCTGCCCCCTCTTCCACCGTCGCACCGACTTTACGCAGTTCCGCTGCCATCGCCGCAATACGGTCAGTTTCCTTGACACGCCAGCTACCAATGTTGCGCAGCATACTCGGGCCATCTGCATACAGCGCCGCCACAGCGATAGTCATTGCCGCGTCAGGGATATGATTAAAATCGGCGTCGATGGCTTTCAATACGCCATTCGATTTTGCTTCGATCCAGTTATCCCCCATGGAGATACTTGCGCCCATCTGCTCCAATGCCTCGACATAACGGACATCGCCCTGAATACTATCGCGGCCAACGCCTTCGACACGTACGGGGCCTCCTGCGATCGCCCCCGCAGTCAGAAAATATGAGGCTGAAGACGCGTCTCCTTCAACATGGATCGAGCCAGGACTGATGTATCGTTGGCCTGCGGGGATCGTGAACGACTGCCAGCCGTTACGTTCGACGCTCACACCGAACCGGCGCATCAGGTTCAAGGTGATCTCGATGTAGGGCTTGGAAATCAGCTCACCGCTCACATCGATGCTAACTGCATGTTCGTGCGCCATCAAAGGTGCCGCCATCAACAGTGCAGTGAGGAATTGGCTGGAGACATTGCCTTTTACTTGCAGGCGTTGCGCATGAATATGGCCACGTCGGATGTGCAAAGGGGGATAACCGGGCTGTCCTGTGTAGTCGATTTGCGTGCCGATCAAATTTAACGCATCAACCAGATCGCCAATTGGCCGCTCATGCATCCGTGATACGCCATGCAGTGTATAGTCACCGCCCATTACGGCCAGCGCGGCAGTCAACGGTCTGATCGCCGTACCGGCATTACCCATGAACAGGTCTGCCTGATGCACCGGCAACGTGCCGTTGACGCCATGCACAATGTATTTCTGCGTGTCCCCGATCTGCTCCCATTGGACGCCGAGCTTTTGCAACGCCATTAGCATCACATGGGTGTCGTCAGATGCAAGTAGATCGTAAATCTGTGTAGTACCCTGGGCCAATGCGGCAAGCAGTAAAGTCCGGTTCGAAATGCTTTTCGAACCGGGCAAACGCACAACACCCTGAGCATGCAACGCAGGAGGTAAATCGATGTAGTGAGGGTAATGCTTCATGAGGGCCTATCATCAACAAGTTGAGGAGTACGGACCAGCCGTATGCATTGTAGGCCTAGTCGCCGCCTTGTTTGCTCTGCAGCTCGGCAATCTCAATCGTACGGCTCCAGTTCTGCCTTGCACGCTGTGCATTTGCATAGACGGCCTCGATTGCCTTGCCGTTGCGCTCTGCAAGCATGCTGCGCAGCTCGGTAAGCCGTACCAAATACGCATCCAGCTCACCCAGCAACGCCGCCTGATTTGCGAGCGATATATCCCGCCACATCTCCGGCGAGGATCCAGCAATACGGGTGAAATCGCGAAACCCGCTCGCAGCATACTGAAACAGTAAGTCGGCATGCGGTTTTTTTGCAATGTCATCAACCAATGCATAAGCAAGCAGATGTGGCAGATGGCTGACTGCTGCAAATACGCGATCATGCTCTTGCGGTGTCAACCTGTGGATGACCGCACCGCATTTTTGCCACGCTTGGACCACCTGAGCGATATCGCTTTCCGCATTTTCCGGCAATGGAGTAATCACCGTCTTTTTGCCGATATACAGGTCAACGAGTGCCGCATCCGGTCCATTTTGCTCCCGCCCTGCAATCGGATGCCCGGGGATGAACTGAGCAATTTTTCCGCCGAGCGCCTTGCGTGCTGCTTCTACCACGTCAGTTTTGGTACTGCCAGCATCGGTGACCACTGTGCCCGGCTGCAAATACGGTTCGATCGATGCAAGGATGGCCCCAGTTTGGGCGACCGGCGCAGCAAGCAAAATAAGGTCTGCGCCAATAACGGCTTCTTCAATCGATGTACATGCCACATCGATGATGCCCAGTTCTTTGGCGCGTGCCAATGAGGCTGCGCTGCGGCCGACACCAAACACCTGCCCCACTGCACCAGCCTTTTTCAGCGCCAGCACAAAGGAGCCGCCTATCAGGCCGACACCGAAAATTGTGATTTTTTTGAACACGAAAGCCGCTCAATAGTGAAAACTAAAAGTTACTCCGTCACTGGGAAGAATCCGCGCTAGCCTTCTACGCACCAACAACGCGCGGGAGACTCCATTGCAACCAGATTGGCAAAGCACATTAGAAGCTAAACGGATAAGAGCCCAATAACTTAAAGAAGGCAGCATTCTGCTTCAGCTCAGCCAGTGCTTTTGCCACCTTTTCTTCCTGAGCATGTCCTTCGACGTCAACATAGAAGTAGTACTCCCACGTGCCCATTCGCGCAGGACGGGATTCGAAACGGGTCATCGACACGCCGTGATGAGCGAGCGGTGCGAGCATGTTGTACACTGCACCTGCCTTGTTCGGGACGGCAAGCACTAGTGAAGTCTGATCCTTGCCGCTGGGCCCAGGTTGCAAACGTCCAATCACTGCGAAGCGAGTGCGATTATGCGGATCATCCTGCACATGCGCCTTCACCACGCCGAGGTTGTACCGCTGCCCGGCGATTTCACCTGCGATTGCAGCCACCGTTGGATCCTCGCTGGCAACGCGTGCAGCCTCACCATTGGAAGCAACTGCCTGGCGTGCTACGTTCGGATAATGCTGATTCAACCATGCCTGACATTGTGCAAGTGCTTGCGAATGCGCGCAAATACGCGTCACCCCTTCCATCGATCCTGTCTTAGTCATCAGGCTGTGGTGAACGGGAATCGATAATTCACCGCTAATCGACAGGGGGGTCTGCAGCAACAAGTCGAGGGTGCGATTGACCGCCCCCTCGGAGGAGTTCTCAATAGGAACCACGCCAAAATCTGCCGTGCCTGCTTCCGCCGCCCGGAATACTTCGTCAATCGATGCGCATGGAATGCCTTCGACGGCATGGCCAAACTGTTGATACACCGCCTGCTCTGTGAAGGTGCCTGCCGGCCCCAGGTAAGACACATTGACGCGCCGCTCAAGGGCGCGACATGAGGACATGATCTCACGGAAGATAGTTTGCACGTCATTGCTGTCTAGCGGGCCGGGGTTATTGTTCCCGACCTTGCGCAACACTTGCGCCTCACGCTCGGGCCGAAATACCGGCGCATTGGTCTCAGCTTTTACGTGACCGACTTCCTGTGCCACACGAGCACGCCGATTCAACAAATCGAGAATCTGGGTGTCGATCGCATCGATCTGCTCGCGAAGAGGTTTTAATTTATCGTCCGTCATATCTTTTTACGCAGTTACTTCACTTTTCCCTCTTGCGAGGGAAAGGTTGGAATAAATCGTTAGAGATGCCCGACTATTAGCCGCCATTGGCGCCATCATTCCGCCTGTGCTTAGGCGGAAAGTAGCTCAGCCGTGCTTCTTTTCGAATTCGTTCAAGTAGTCAACCAACGCTTGCACCCCTTCAATTGGCATCGCGTTGTATATCGATGCGCGCATGCCCCCCACTGACTTGTGGCCTTTGAGCTGTAGCAAATTGCGTTCTTTTGCGCCGGCAAGGAAGATATCATTCAACGACTCATCCTTTAAGAAGAATGGCACGTTCATACGCGAGCGGCAATCTCTGGCAATTCTATTGCTGTAAAAATCCGTTGAATCCAGATAGTCATACAGCAGTGCAGCTTTAGCAATATTGCGCTGTTCCATCACTGAAACACCGCCCTGTTTTTTCAACCATTGAAATACAAGGCCTGCAATGTAGATCGCATAGGTTGGCGGCGTGTTATACATTGAGCTATTCTCGGCGACCACCTTCCAGTCGAATGCTGACGGACAAACCGGCAGAGCATGTCCAATCAGGTCTTCACGCACGATAACCAACGTCAATCCGGCCGGGCCAATATTTTTTTGGGCACCCGCGAAAATCACGCCGTATTTCGACACATCAATGGCCCTCGACAAAATATGCGAGGACATATCGGCAACCAGTGGTACATCGCCAATGTCCGGCGTGTACTGGAATTCGACACCATCTATCGTTTCATTGGTGCAGATGTGGACATATGCTGCATCCTTCGACAGATTCCAGGTAGCGCGTGGTGGAATGGCTGTGAATTTCTGGCTCTCAGAAGAAGCGGCCACATTGACCGTACAATACTTTTTCGCTTCCTTGATCGACTTGCTCGACCAGGAACCGGTATTGATGAAATCCACCACAGCAGGTTGCTGTTTCCTGCCAAGCAGGTTCATCGGAACAATAGCGTTCTCGCCGATACCACCGCCTTGCAAAAACAGTATTTTGTAGTTCGCTGGCACCTCAAGCAATTCACGCAGGTAGCGCTCGGCTGCTTCATAAATCGAGATAAATTCCTTACCACGATGACTCATTTCCATCACCGACATGCCACTGCCATGCCAGTCAAGCATCTCAGCGGCAGCCTGCTGCAGCACCTCCTGCGGCAACATCGCCGGCCCAGGAGCGAAATTATAGGCACGCGTCATTATTATTCGCCCTCCACGCTGTTTCCGGCTGCATCAACGCCACCGTTTTCTTCCTCGGCATCGGATTCGACGATCCTTTGTAGTCCGCTCAGTTTAGTGCCATCTTCTACTGCGATCAGGGTAACACCTTGCGTCGCGCGGCCCATTTCGCGAATTTCTGAGACGCGGGTGCGAATAAGGACGCCGCCGGTGGTAATTAACATAATCTCATCGCTAGCTTCCACCAGCGTCGCAGCGACCACCTTGCCGTTACGCTCGCTGGTCTGGATGGCGATCATGCCCTTGGTGCCACGACCATGCCGCGTGTACTCAGTGATCGGCGTACGTTTGCCAAAGCCGTTTTCCGTTGCAGTCAACACCGACTGCTGCTCGTTTTCAGCAACCAGCAATGCAATTACCTGCTGTCCATCCTCCAGATTCATGCCACGTACGCCGCGCGCAGTACGCCCCATCGGACGTACATCATTTTCATCAAAGCGCACTGCCTTGCCTGCGTCGGAGAACAGCATCACGTCATGCTTGCCATCCGTTAGCGCGGCACCAATCAGGAAGTCGCCCTCATCAAGATCCACCGCAATAATGCCGGCTTTGCGCGGGTTGCTAAATTCTGTCAGCGGAGTCTTCTTTACGGTCCCGAGGCTGGTTGCCATGAATACGTAGTGGTCTTCCGGGAAACTGCGGTTTTCACCGGACAGTGGCAACACCACGGTAATCTTTTCGCCATCCTGCAGAGGGAACATATTGACAATCGGCTTACCGCGCGAGGTACGCGAGCCCTGTGGCACTTCCCATACCTTCAGCCAGTACAGGCGGCCACGATTGGAGAAGCACAGGATGTAGTCATGCGTATTGGCGATAAACAGCTGGTCAATCCAATCATCGTCCTTAGTTGCCATTGCTTGCTTGCCGCGTCCGCCGCGCTTTTGCGCACGGTATTCGGACACCGGCTGCGACTTCATGTAGCCAGTGTGCGACAAAGTCACCACCATGTCTTGTGGCGTAATGAGGTCTTCCGTGCCGAGATCGGTGGCGTTCAGTTCGATTTGCGAGCGACGAGCATCCTTGGCACCTTCGCCGTATTCATTCTTGGCCGCGTTCAGTTCATCCGTAATGATCGACGTCACGCGTTCTGGCTTGGCGAGAATGTCGAGCAAATCGGCGATCTGCGCCATGACTTCCTTATACTCGTTGACGATTTTGTCCTGCTCAAGTCCGGTCAGGCGTTGCAGGCGCATCTGCAAAATCTCCTGCGCCTGCTCATCGGATAATTTGTACAGGCCATCGGGCTGGATGCCATAATGCTTCGGCAGATTCTCCGGACGGAATGCATCAATGCCGCCGCTATTTTCAGCGCCGGTACGTGCCAGCATTTCGCGTACCAGCGAAGAATCCCAAACACGAGCCATCAATTCGGCCTTCGCGATTGGGGGCGTTGGCGCTGCCTTAATGATCGCGATAAAGTCATCGATATTTGCGAGCGCGACAGCCAAACCTTCGAGTACGTGACCGCGTTCACGTGCCTTGCGCAGTTCAAACACAGTACGGCGCGTAACGACTTCGCGGCGATGCGACAGGAAGCATTCCAGCATCTGCTTAAGATTCAGCAGCTTCGGCTGGCCATCAACCAGCGCGACCATGTTCATGCCGAAGGTATCCTGCAATTGGGTCTGCTTATAGAGATTGTTGAGTACAACCTCTGGCACTTCACCGCGCTTGAGTTCAATCACCACGCGCATGCCTGACTTATCAGATTCATCGCGAATATCAGAAATGCCGTCAAGCTTCTTGTCGCGCACGAGCTCGGCAATGCGCTCCAGAAGCGACTTTTTATTTACCTGATATGGCAACTCGTCGACGATAATCGCAGTGCGATTGTCTTTGCCGAATTCTTCAAAGTGCGTCTTAGCGCGCATCACCACACGGCCGCGTCCGGTACGATAACCGTCGCGCACGCCAGAGACACCATAGATGATGCCTGCGGTTGGAAAATCGGGGGCTGGGATAATTTCAATCAACTCATCCACCGAGCACTCCGAATTGCGCAACACATGCAACGCACCGTTGATGACTTCAGAAATGTTATGCGGCGGAATGTTGGTCGCCATGCCAACTGCGATACCGGAAGAACCGTTGATCAACAGATTTGGGATGCGTGTCGGCAACACTGACGGCTCTTTCTCCTTGCCGTCGTAGTTCGGCACAAAGTCGACCGTTTCTTTTTCGATGTCTGCCAGAAGCTCGCTCGAAATCTTATCCAGCCGGCACTCTGTGTAACGCATTGCCGCGGCATTGTCGCCGTCAACCGAACCAAAATTACCCTGCCCGTCCACCAGCATATAGCGCAACGAGAAATCCTGGGCCATGCGCACCAATGTGTCGTAGATCGCCTGATCGCCGTGTGGGTGATATTTACCCATCACTTCACCGACCACGCGTGCACACTTCACATAGGGACGATTCCACACATTGTTCGTTTCATGCATTGCATAGAGGACGCGGCGATGCACCGGCTTGAGGCCGTCGCGCACGTCCGGCAACGCGCGCCCCACGATCACGCTCATCGCATAATCGAGATAGCTCTTGCGCATCTCTTCTTCGAGGGAAATCGGGATAGTCTCTTTGGCGAATTGATCCATTGGCGAGTCGAGCTGTTTCTTCTAAGGTTGGCTTGATTATCGAGCGACCGGCACTGCCCTCGAAAGCGCAATGCCAAACACCGGATTTTAACATGCACCCTTTAGCTCCCAACGCCCTCCTCTAAGCACTGACTTGACGCGCATGAAGGTCGCCCACTCAAAAATATGTTTAAATGTTTCATTAAAGTAAATCATCACCTTTATATAAAACACCACGGAAAGACCATGCTCAAGCAATTCGCCTTCCCCCTCGCTGCCAGCCTTGGCATGGCAAGCGCTATTGCCCAAACAGCACCTGACATCCAGGCAAACCCCAACAGCGCCTATGTGCAGGACAGCCGCGGCATCATTACGCGCACCCCCTTTGGACTGTGCTGGCGAACCGGCTATTGGACGCCGGCCGATGCGGTGGCAGGATGTGACGGGGAACTACTTCCTCCGGTAGCGAAGCCAATCGCCCCTACCATCGCCGCCCCAGCCCCGATTGCTTCTCCTCCCTTAACTGCACCGAAGCGTTGTGACTTCGAAGTTACACTAAGCAACGATCAGACATTTACCTTCAACAAAGCGTTACTGAGCAGGGCTGCCAAGGCACGCATTGACAACGAGGTTCTAGGTCAACTCGAAAATTGCACAACAATTGAGACCATACAGATCACTGGCCATACCGACCCCCTCGGCTCACAGCAATACAATCAAAAATTATCTGAAAAGCGTGCTGACGCCGTGGCCAGCTACTTGAAAAACAAAGGCGTCAAAGCCGACATCAATACGCTTGGCGCAGGCAAAACCCAACCAATCAAGACATGCAATACCAAACTCCCTCGCAAACAACTCCTTGAGTGCTTGGCCCCGAATCGCCGTGTCATCATCGAAGCACGCGGCATAGCGAAATAATTACCCAACATCGCTCAGAAACGATCAAAGCTTTTTACGGAAATGCCAGCATTATTTAGCAAATCGTTGCAAAAACACAACGAGGGGTTAAAATCGGCGTCCGATTGATTTAGCAATAATCGATGGCTATCCGCGCTATGGCAAAATGTAGTTAACTAAAGGGCATTGCAAGTGAACAATCTTGCAAAAAGATGATCTAATACGCACCTGAAATATTTGTTTCGAAAATGTCGTTTCTGTTGCGCAGTTAATCTGCGGATATCTCAACCAAGAGGAAAAATATGAAAAAATTGGCAAAACTCGCCTTTGCTGCGTCCGCAGTTGTGTCGTTTTCTGCATCGGCTCAGCAAGACATTCAGGCAAACACTTCAAACAGCACGTATCTGCAAGATAGCCGCGGCGTGATCGCACGCGATCCCTTCGGCCTGTGCTGGCGTACCGGCACCTGGACTCCGGCTGACGCCGTTCCTGGTTGCGATGGCGAAATCGTCAAACCGGCCGCTGCCGCACCGACTCCGGCACCAGCTCCCGCACCGGCCCCGACACCAGCACCAGCTCCGACCTCCGAAAAAGTCACCTTTGCCGCTGACACCTTCTTCGACTTCAACAAGGCTGTTCTGAAGGCAGACGGCAAGGAGAAACTGGACGAACTGTCGTCCAGACTGCAGGGAATGAATCTGGAAGTCGTGATTGCTGTCGGCCACACCGACTCTGTCGGCTCCGACGCCTACAATCAGAAGCTGTCAGTTCGTCGCGCTGAAGCAGTGAAGGCGTATCTGGTATCCAAGGGTGTTGAAGCCAACCGCGTCTATACTGAAGGTAAGGGCGAGAAGCAACCAGTCGCTGACAACAAAACTGCCGCTGGCCGCGAAAAGAACCGCCGCGTGGAAATCGAAGTCGTTGGCACCCGCACCCGATAATCGATGTACTCAGGCCAAACCCCGCTTCGGCGGGGTTTTTTTATGACTATAAATAATGTCAAAATCGGACGAACCGTGCTGAATCCAGCTATCATTCCTTTTATGAATGCTGATCCTCTAGAACTGCAAAAATTCAGTGACCTTGCCCATCGTTGGTGGGATCCCACTTCCGAATTCCGTCCTCTGCATGAAATCAACCCCCTCCGGTTGGAGTGGATCAATGCACGCGTACCGCTGGCCGGCAAGACGGTTGTCGATATCGGCTGTGGAGGCGGCATACTGGCCGAATCGATGGCCAGGAAAGGCGCAAAAGTCACCGGCATTGATCTATCAGAAAAAGCATTAAAGGTTGCCGACCTACATAGCCTCGAATCCGGCGTGCCAGTGCGCTATGAAATGATCCCCGCTGAGCAGCTAGCTGCGCGCGAACCCAGTAGCTTCGATGTCGTCACTTGCATGGAAATGCTGGAACACGTCCCCGATCCGGCAGCCGTGGTGCAAGCCTGCGCAACCCTAGTCAAGCCTGGCGGCCACGTATTTTTTTCGACGATTAACCGCAATCCCAAAGCATATTTATTCGCAGTGATTGGCGCCGAATATCTATTACGCATGCTTCCTAAAGGGACGCATGACTATGCAAAATTCATTACACCGGCAGAACTGGCACAGTTCATACGAAATGCAGGACTGTCACTTGAATCGCTCAAGGGCCTGACTTACAACCCGCTGACAAAAATCTATTCTCTGAACCGGGATACCGACGTCAATTACTTGGTTGCCTGCACCAAGCCTAGCTGAACAATTATTCATCAGAAACAAGTTGGCATTCGCCGTGCGCATGCCAACCAAATTCAATAGAGAGTCGTCATGCTCCTTACGTCGCCACGCGCCATTCTGTTTGACCTCGATGGTACGCTTGCAGATACAGCCCCGGATCTCGCCGCCGCAATGAACCGTGTACGTACTGATCGAGGGTTAGTGCCTACACCATACGAAATACTGCGCCCTGTCGCATCAGCAGGGGCACGTGGACTGATCGGCGCCTCATTCGGCATCAAGCCGGAAGATGACGATTACGAAGCCTTGCGCGTCGCTTTTCTTGAGAACTATGAGGCGGCGATTGCAGTAAAAACTCGACTTTTTGACGGCATTGAAAGCCTGTTAACAGGCCTGGTGGAACGCCGTCTGTCATGGGGCATTGTGACTAACAAGGCCGCACGCTTTACAGACCTGTTGGTGCCACAAATCGGATTGCACCATGCAGGTTGCGTCATTTCCGGCGATACCACCCCGCACTCTAAGCCACATCCCGCACCGCTATTAGAAGCCGCGCATCGTCTAGGACTTACGCCAGAGGTATGCTGGTATGTTGGCGACGATCTGCGCGACATCCAAGCTGGCCGTGCCGCGGGAATGTCAACTGTCGCTGCTGCCTGGGGTTATTGCGGTCACGCGGAACCAACAACGTGGGAAGCAGATGCAGTAACAACAACGCCATTGGAGCTGCTCAATTTAATTTGCCAAGCTTCTTGAAATCCTCTGCTTCGTTACCATCTAGTACAGTACAATAGATGGGTTGCTTTTTTTGGGGACGACCTGGTTTCGACAGGGGTTACAAAGCAGCACAGGGCATATCGAGGACTGGCTACCTCGTTAATCCAACCGGAAATGCTTAAATGCAAACGATGAAACTTACGCTCTCGCAGCGTAATCCACTAGAAACTTAATAACTTTCTAGCTCCACACCGCCTCTTCCCTGGGGCGGGCCGGCAACGGCAGTGGAGTCATTCACAGGGAATCGCGTTATGTCGGGTTACTTGGCTTAACGTTAAATATAGGTGACTCGCCTTGACGAAGCGTGTGCGTCCGCGTCTGCAGGGTTAAAACCAATTGGCAGCACTAAGTATGTAGAACTGTCTGTAGAGGGCTTCTGGACGCGGGTTCGATTCCCGCCGTCTCCACCAATACCAAAAACCAACCCTTCATCCGGTTGGTTTTTTTATGCCTAAACCCGCGTGTCTGCGCGGGTGCCCGAGGGTTCTTGCGGACTTCGCCGGTTTGAAGATACCCTTATTTTGAGGCATTTTTTCTCTCCGCATGCCTTTTTTCTCTCCAGAAGCCCCCTCCCGAAAGACGGGAAGTCCGCAAGCGCCGTCGTTTAGGCCATTAAAAATCAATAACTTACGCGCGGACGAATCAAGTGGTTAATTTCCAGCATTGGTAGGGAAAGGAAACTGCCCCGATTTAGAGAGTGGAGAATGGCAATATCGCCGCAAACGGAATGCGTGCAGTCAACCAATTCCAAGCGGTGACCCGACGAAGATGGACATGCTGCTTCAGACTGTTTGCGGACAGTCTGATTTCAACGGTAACGGGCAGCACCTGATCGATCTCGTTGAGAAACTCTGAAGAAGTATCTGTTTGCTATGAGAGCGTATGAATTAGGCCGCCGAGTATTGTATTCGCCGTTTTTTGTCAGACCAATTCGTTCGACGAATCGTTATCCCGACGATCCAACTTTCTCGATATTGATGGGCGGCTTTTTCAACACAATCCAGCGGAAGCTCCCGGTAAGATTTTGAGACCGACATGCCTCTGCTGGCCCACATCTGCCTTTCTAGAGCGATTTGCCTATGCGTGAAAGGGGGCCATCTCGGGCCTGCCCCCCCTTACACGCACAGTCAAACCGCTCTAGGGGGACGCAGAGGCGCGAAAGTAGTTATTTCCAGCAACTCAATGGCGTCGAAAACTTATATCCTTAGCAAGAATTCCTTATACCAAGACATTGGCCAAAGCCGATAGACGGCTTTACAATTCGTAACGCTCTACTCAGCACACAACTTTCTTCAACAGAAAGCCATTGCGAAGGCTAGGCAATTTGCGGGGTCTCAAGAATGGCAGAACGATGAACAGATCAAACTATTACAACTACATCGACGAGAAGCTAAATACACTTGCGGCCAGAATTGAACAACGTGGCAAGTTAAACATCCTTGACCTACACTTACATTCTGAAACCTTTTACCTGTATTTTTTCAATGAGCTGTTCACATGGCAATTGGAAAATCTAAATGCTGTAAAGCACAACGTAGAAGCAATCGACTTGATTGAGAAAACCAAGAAAATAATCGTTCAGGTTTCAGCAACCGCGACCAAGCAAAAAATCGATTCCACACTCGAAAAAAACCTTGCAGCCTACGCTGCGTTTACCTTCAAATTTATTTCCATTTCGAAAGATGCTGCGGAGCTTAGAGAAAAAACCTATAAAAACCCGCACGGAGTAGCGTTCGACGCGGAAGCAGACATTTATGACATCGCTTCGATTTTGAAGGTAATTTACGGCCTTCCAGCGCCACATCAAAAGCGTATATTCGACTTTATAAAAAGTGAACTAGGAGGTGAAAATGATGTTCGCAAGGTGGAATCAAATCTTGCAAGCATAGTAGGAATCCTCGGAAATGAAGATTGGGATCAATGCGCAACTACACCATTGAAAACCATTCCATACAATGTTGAAAAAAAGATTGAATACAACGCGCTGAAGGCAACAAAAAGCATCGTTCACGACTATGCGGTCTTTTATAACCGCTTGGACAAAATCTATTCGGAATTCAATAAGCAGGGAAAAAACAAGTGTCGTTCTGTGTGGGGAGCGATCCATAAGGAATATGTTTCTCACATGAACACATTGAGCAATGATGACTTATTTCTCAAAGTTATCGAATGCGTGACGAAGCGAATCGAGAGCAGCGCAAATTACACGCAGATGCCATACGAAGAACTGGAGCTATGCGTAAACATCTTGGTAGTAGACGCTTTTATCCGCTGTAAGATTTTCCTAGAACCTCCCAAGGAAGAAGAGATCGATGCTGCTGCCTGAAAGTATTCATCCAAAACACAGCATTTACTACAACGGGGCTTTCGTCCTTGAGGCACTCCAAGAGCATCGACGCATGAGCATAGTCGATCTATACATGGCAAGCAGGGAACGCCAGGAGATGTCCATGCCTGTGTTCACTTTATGCTTGGACTGGCTATACCTAATAAATGCAATCATCCTAAACGATCAAGGGGCTGTTGAATTATGTTCTTAAAAACCCTGACGATCTCTGACGACGTATGTGTAATTCGGGAAATAATTTTCCGTAGGGGCATTAACTTAATTGTCGATGAGACTCTAAACATCAACGGCGAGGAAACAGGAAATAATGTAGGTAAGACTACTGTCCTGATGCTAATCGATTTCTGCCTCGGAGCCAGTGCGAAGCACATCTATACTGACCCTGAGAACAAGAAGGAACAATACAAGCTAGTCAAGAATTTCTTGCTAGAGAACAAAGTGTTAATTACCCTTGTTCTTAAAGAAGATTTATCCTTATCGGACTCGAAAGAAGTTCGCATAGAGCGTAACTTCTTGCCATATAGCCGAATGATTCGGCGAATTGATGGAGTTGCGAAAACTGAAGAAGAGTTTGAGGCGACATTAACAAACCTACTGTTCCCAGGACATTACGGGCGAAAGCCGACGTTTAGGCAAATCATCTCGCACAATATCCGTTACAAAGACTCGAGCATTAACAACACACTTAAGACTTTGGATAGCTATACACGCGACGACGAATACGAGACGCTGTATTTGTTTTTGCTCGGCTGCCATTTCGACGAAGGCGACGTTAAGCAGCAACTTCTTGCGCAGCTAAGGGTTGAACAAAACTTTAAGACGCGGCTGGAGAAGAACGGAACAAAGTCAGCATATGAAACATCGCTTGCGCTCTTAGAAGAAGAAATAGATACGCTGAATAGGCGAAAGTCGAATTTCAATCTAAATGAAAACTTTGAGTCCGACTTGGACGAGCTAAACAGTGTCCGATACAAGATTAACCGAATAACTTCGGAAATAGCCAAGCTAAATCTTCGCCGCCAACTTATAACTGAAGCTCGGGAGGATCTTGAGGCGAATAAATCAGATATCGATGTTCAGCAACTACACCAAATTTATGAACAAGCCTCCACGTTTATAGGCTCAATACAGAAAACTTTCGAGGAATTACAGCAGTTTCACAACTGCATGATTGCCGAGAAGATTAGATATATCGCGCAAGACCTTCCTCACATAGAAACCGAGACAAAGTCAAAATCTGAACATCTGAACCGTCTTCTCGCTACAGAGGCATCGCTTGCCTCCAAGATTTCACGGAGTGACTCATTTGAAGAACTGGAAACACTGATCAGCGACCTCAATGAGAAACACCGAAGAAAAGGCGAATACGAGAATATTGTTAAGCAGTTGACCGAAGCAGAAGCAAATATATCTGAACTTAATAAACGACTAGACGAGATCGACGACAAACTTTTTTCTGATGACTTTGAGGAGAAAGTAAAGGAGCAAGTCAATAAGTTTAATAAATTCTTTTCCTTCATCTCGCAAAAGCTGTATGGTGAAAAATATGCGTTGAAGTTTGACCCGGTAGTGATCAGCAGAACAGGGCAGCGTCTATATAAATTTAGTGCCTTCAACACCAACTTTAGCTCAGGTAAGAAGCAAGGCGAAATCTCTTGCTTCGATATTGCCTATACCTTGTTTGCAGACCAGGAAGGAATTCCGTGCTTTCACTTTTTGCTGAACGATAAAAAGGAGCTAATGCATGATAATCAGCTCTTGAAGATCGCTGAGTTGGTAAACGAAAACGGTATTCAGTTTATTGCTTCCATCCTTAAAGACAAACTTCCTGAAGAATTGAACCAAGAAAAATACTTTGCTGTACGGCTCTCGCAATCCGACAAGCTATTCAGGATCGAAAACGGCAAGGCGGAGGGAAAACATCAATGAATGGTGACCCTGTGGTCGGAGTAGTAAAGATTGAAGCTTACCTCTAAACCGCACTTTCTTAGTAAGTAACAAACATAGCGCATCGTGCCACATATGTGCTGCAATATATATAGCTGAGTCCTATGCATAAGCGGGCGGTCCTGCTGATCACTCGTGAAATGAATGACCGCAATCAATCGAATCTTTCGGAATCAGACGTTCGATCTAACTGGCCATTGCGGTAGACAGCCTTTGGCCACGAGGTTGATGATGGACCAAATGACTTAGCGGTAAGGTTCGTCTCCCGCGGAGGGGCCGGTGAGTGCTGGGTTAGATTCGCCTTGCTGTGAGTGCACTTGTTATGTAGTCCACCGCGTTGAGACCTCCGACCTCCTCAGTGCAGAGTGCCTCTGGTGTCACGTCCAGCGACGGCCAAAGCGCGTCAAAGGCGAAGCGGCGGACGCCCACAGCGTCGAGGGCTTCTGCAAAGTCGTCACATTCTCCCCGTGCCAATGATGATGCCCAATACGACGTTGCACCGGCAATGAGGTCCGCGAGTTGTAGTGCTGGATGATTTCGTGAGTCAGCAAAAGTGATCCCAGTCACTTTGAGCGGGAACTCGAACTTCCGTCGATCGTAACCAATGATCGCTGGTTCAATTGTAGGATCCATCATGGTCTCGAAGGTCTCCTTTTCTGCTGCCATCGGCTTAGATGCGTCATGGACGGCGTTGAACGGGCCAGCAATCTTCGAACCCCAGACGGTGCAGTGCGTGAAAAAGGAGGGGATTGCTGGATCGAGCGCCAAGAAGGTTACCCCATCCAGGATGTCATCAATGCAACACTCTGCATAGATGTATGGGGAGAAAAATGCCTTGTGGTCCTCGATAGAGCATCCTTCGTACATGTCGCGCGCAGAGCGGAAGAACCGTGCCTTGCTATTGCGGGACGGGTATCGAATCATCTCAATGAAAGAGGCAAGAAACTCGTCGAAGCGTGCTTGGCCACAGAAGACGGGCCAGACAAAATAGTGGAGGTTGGACAACGTGAGGTTCGCACCCCGTTCATATAAGTCGATGCCCGAGGCATGCGCAAGGGGCTCCTCAATGATATCCACGAGCTTGGTCACAACCATGAAGCGCTTGTGCATCACTATGGACCTGATCCTCTGTGGATCAAGTTGTCCCGACCCAATCAGTTCTAGGAGTCGGCGGCGTCCAACGTCCGACTTCCGTAGTGAGATGAACTTTGCTTCACGTGCCTGTGCCGTGCGGACACGCGCAAGGACTACCTCTGCCTCCTCATTGGTCATATCGGTAGAGGCAAGCACGAACACCGGCTGCGCAGGATCAGTAAGTGCTGCCCCAGTGTTACCAGCTTCGTCGAAGAAGATGGTCGGCGTGGCCATGTGATGTTGACCAATCTAACGAAAAGTTTGAGCTGCCAAAATTCCACGCTTGCTTGGTAACTGGCGGAGTAACCAACCCACTGCGTTAAACACATCCCCAGAGTTTTACGCCTCTCCGGGTTCGCCACCCAACTTTCTCAGTGGGGAACAATCCAGGTCGAGTAAATGCGAAAATAGAATTCGCATTTACTCCTTTACTGAGCGCGCATGCTCAGTAACATCATTATATATTTTTGCATATGGTACTTGATAATGCCCTACGTTTGATTCCACAAGCCTGTGCGGTTTCTTGCGCAGACTTGTGGGAAATCCGGGAGATGCTGTTGCTTGCTTCATCAACTGGTACTGCAGCGGAACCATAATGTGGCGCTGATTGCTGGGAACGGACGTCAGCGAACGGCAATAGCTACGATCAGCAGCGACTGTCCATCAAACTTGCCTTGGAAGCACATAGTAGTATCTAGTGCCCTATATATTCTAGGCACAGATACTATTGCGAGAATGAAAGCCGTTGTCATCGGTCGATATTGCGGGCATTACTGGGCGCGTGCGGCGTCAACCTCAAGTAAGCGCGCTCAGGACCCAGGCGGGCGTATCCGGATTCGCGTGCCGTTGCCGTAGCCATTGAAGCGCAACGAATAGATTCCTTCTGCTACGCCGGTTGCCCTCAATGAGAGACCGGTCGCGCTACCCGTCTTCCATGCCGAGCGCTGGACCACACGCCCGCCGCTGTCCACCAGTTCGACCTGGAGCGCATTGCCGCGTGCCACCTCGATTGGCACATCTAGATCACCGCCGCGGAACCGGAAGTAATACTGGGCCGGCGCAATCAGGTCGGGACGCCGGTAATCGGGGTCTAGAATGATCTCATCCTGTCCAGTGAGCAAGCCGACATCGCACATCGGGCAAGCCTGGATCTGCTCGAACACAGTCGGCGGTTCAGTCTGCCAACAATGCGGATCGATGCTCTGATAAAAGGCCGCCTTGATATCGTAATTCAGTATCAAACCTGGAAACGGCGAGCTAACTTGGAGCACGAATGTGCCAGTTCCCCTCAACTTGAAATAACTGAGATTGTGGACAGACTGCACCGTACGTCCGTCGACCAGTATGCGCCCATCCACTGGTACCGGGAATGAGAACGCCACGCCGGACGGAAAACAGGCTCCGCCAAGCATCGTTACCTCGGGCAAAGTGATGCGAAAATTATCAACATCTCCGACCCCGAACAGATTGAGGTCGGGGATAAACAAGGTAGGTCGCTGTCCGGACAACCATTCCGACGCCGCGACGGGCGTTGCGCCAGCTTCCGCATTGTTATTGTCAGGCGAGGATGGATTGGGATTGCCTCCCGGGCGGTCGAATCTGTCGGCTTGGGTTGGAATGGTGAACGGGCATAGGCCCACCGCGCACCAGGCCTGGGTGACCGCCCCCTCCTCGGCCGAGCCGGTGCCATAGAGATCCACTGCGGCCTGGATCGAACCATCGCGGGCGTCGACGTAGTTGGAGCTCGAAATCAGATAACGCGTGAGGGTACGGTAGGCAATTCGCTGCGCCTTGGCGATGCCGATGCCGGTGATGTTGTAGGGCACGCTGATTTCGGCATTGGTGCCGTTGCCGCCGGCGGCCAGCAGCGCGAACCAACGATTCTGCACGGTGCCGTTGACATGCGGATCGATGGCAACGCCCGACTGCCAGAAATTGCCCTTGTAAGTATCAGGCTGCGAGAACACCTTCGGGTTGATCAGGTTGCGACAGACAG
>CBHCMF010000071.1:0-20268 GCA_965974465.1 uncultured Noviherbaspirillum sp. | reverse complement strand
TTTGCAAACATCTGTACAAACCAAGAAATGAGGCATTGAAGTATGCCTTTGCATCATTTTGGCCGCCAATAACATCGGATAAGCTTCTTCTTAACTTGAAGACTTTTATTTATATCGCTGCAAAGACCTGGATGAGGCTTGCCGCGAATTGCCGTATCGGTGAAGTGGCAACGATCGGTCTTGGCGAGAACTGTGCAATCAGCAGCGCGAGGCCGTTGAGCACATCAATCCCATGAAAAAATTCTCCGCCGGACAAGCCTCCAGTCACCAAACATCGCTACAACGCGCCGTCCAATACCATTCCGCCGGACAGTTGCAAGAAGCTGAGACAATCTATCGGCGCATTTTGCAATCCCAGCCCAACGAAGTAAACGCACTGAATCTGCTTGGCCTGCTGCGTCATCAATATGGCGACCATGCGACAGCGGTGACGTTAATCCAAAAGGCGGTTGCCTTGCATCCTGCCTTTGTCGATGCTTATAACAATCTTGGCGTCGTATTCGAAGCAAGCGGCAAGCCCAAAGAGGCCATCTCTGCTTATCAGCGCGCTGTCGGGCTCAAACCAGATTACGCTGCCGCGCATTACAACCTCGGCAATGTCTTGCAGCGAGAGGGAATGCTGGATGCGGCCATCGCGAGTTATCAGCAAGCCATCCGTTTCAAACCGGACAACCCGGATGCGCAATGTAACCTAGGCAATGCCTTGAAAGACCAAGGCCGGCTCGATGAGGCAATCGTTTGCTATCGACATGCCATTGTGCTCAGGCCAACTCATCCTAATGCGCACAACAACCTCGGCGCCGCGTTACGTAATCGAGGCATGCTGAATGAGGCCTTAGCGTGCTTCCACACTGCGCTGAATATTCAGCCTGATGACCACAAGACCTACAACAATCTCGGTAATGTGCTGCGCGAGCTAGGTCGGCTGGACGAGGCCATCACCTGCTTGCAGCGCGCATTACAAATTGCCCCCGACCTTCCCGAGATTCACAACAATCTTGGTAACGCTCTCAAAGAACAAAATAAGCTGGATCAGGCCATTTCATGCTTTGAGCAAGCATTACGGTTAAAACCCGACTTTGTAGACGCGCATAGCAATCTCGGCGATGCCTTGACCGAGTTAGGTAAGCTGGACGAAGCCATTGCATGCTGCCGACACGCCATTGAACTCCAACCAGATTTTTACAAAGCGCATCTCAATCTGGGTAACGCTTTACGAGCTCAAGGCCATCTGGCGCAAGCAATCGACGCCTATCAGCACGTGCTCCATCTCAGGCCTGATGACTACATGGCGCATAACAACCTGGGCAACGTGCTGAAAGAGCAAGGCAATTTGGACCAAGCGATCGAATGCTACAGGCGCACATTGCACATCAAGCCGGACTACCACGCTGCGCATAGCAATCTCGGCAACCTGCTGAAAGAACAAGGCGATTTGGAGCAAGCGATCGAATGCTACCGCCGCGCATTGCACATCAAACCGGACTATGACGAGGCCCATAAGAACCTCGGTCATGCACTAAAAGTGCAAGGCAAGTTGGATGAGGCCATTGCATGCTTCGAGCGTGCTACCACGCAAAGGCCCGACAAGCACGAAGCCTACTTTTACCTGGCTAGCGCGTTGAGAAGCTTGGGCAAACTAGACGAGGCGATCGCCCGCTATCGGCAAGCCTTACAATGCAACCCGGCTTGCTATGAGGCTCAGAATGATCTTGGCTGCGTCCTGCAAGCACAAGGCGAATTGACACAAGCTACCGCCTGCTTCCGGCTGGCCATCGATCTTCAACCTGATTTCGCCGTCGCCCATAGCAATCTCGGCAATGCCTTACTGTGCGCAGGGAAGCTGGACGACGCCATGTCCTGCTTTCAGCACGCCTTGCAAATTGATCCTGACTGCGTGGAAGCGTTGAACAATCTCGGCAATGCCATGAACCAACAGGGGATGCCACACCTGACGGTGGACTATTGCCAACGCGCCATTGCGCTCCAGCCTCATTACCAAAGGGCGCATCTCACCTTGGGCAATGCTTGGCAAATGCAGGGTGAACTGGATAAAGCCATCCTCTGTTATCAGCGCGCCTTGCAAATCGACCCCGCTTATTGCGATGCTTACAACAATCTCGGCAATGCACTGAAAGAGCAAGGCAATCTTGACGAAGCCATTGATTGCTTCCGTCAGGCGCTGCAGATGAAGACAGACTTCGTCGAAGCACATACGAATCTACTCTTTTGCCTGGCTTATCATCCCGCCGTTTCCACGGAAGAGATTTTTAAGGAGCACCAAGACTGGAACGATCGGCATGCAGCAAAACTTTCGCTTGATGTGGCACCGTTTCCCCACTCACGCGACCCGGAACGCCGGCTCAAAATCGGTTATGTGTCGGCGGATTTTCGCGAGCACTCTGTCGCGCATTTCACTAGCGCCCTGATCGAATTGCGTACAGCGGAACAGTTTGAGGTTTTTTGCTATTACAACAATACGCAACAGGATCCATTCACGCAGCGCATCGCCGCCGCAGCCGACCACTGGATACCGTGTTCCGGACTCTCCGATCAACAACTGGTACGGCGTATTCGTGACGACGAGATCGATATCCTGGTAGACCTGTCTGGTCACACTTCAGGAAATCGCTTGCTGGTGTTCGCACGCAAACCGGCTCCGGTGCAGGTCACTTATCTCGGCTACGTGAACACAACTGGGCTCGGCACGATGGATTATCGACTCACGCATGTCGATGCGGATCCCGCCGGTGCGGAAGCCTATTACAGTGAAACCCTGTATCGTCTTCCCACCATCTTGTACTGCTATCGGCCGCCGGCGACCGATCTGCCGGAACACACACCGTTACCGGCGTCGACCAATGGCTATGTCACTTTCGGTTCGATGAATAATTTCGCCAAGGTGTCATCAGAGGTGATTGCGTTGTGGGCCGAAATTTTGCGTGCCCTTCCCGATTCGCGATTAGTCCTGTCTTCCGTCTCAGAAGGCCCTTTCCGCCAATCTGTGGTTGAGCGCTTCACTTCACATGGCATCGCCCCGCATCAATTGTCCATGCATGGCCGGCTGTCGTTTTCGCAATTCAGGCGATTGCATCAGGAAATCGACATCGCGCTTGATCCTTTCCCTTTCAATGGCGGCACCACTACCTGCGAAACCTTGTGGTTAGGTGTACCGGTGGTGACGCTGCTTGGACAAAGCTTCGTTTCGCGCGTGGGCTACATGTTGCTTAACGCTCTCGGCCTTAATGAGCTGGTCGCCACAGACAAGCACAAGTATGTTGAGACTGCCGTTGAACTAGGGCGTGATCTGGAACGATTAACGACATTGCGGCGCGAACTGCGTGGGCGCTTTAATGCTTCGCCATTACGTGACGAAGTCCGATTTACGCACGAGGTGGAAACTGCCTATCGATCCATGTGGCGGACCTGGTGCGACAAACAAAGGGAGTTTGCATGAAAGCCGTTATCCTGGCCGGGGGCCTCGGCACGCGAATATTAGAAGAAAGCCATCTTCGCCCCAAACCCATGGTTGAAATCGGCGGCAAACCGATCCTGTGGCACATCATGAAAATCTTTTCGCATCACGGCATCAATGATTTCGTGGTCTGTCTGGGTTACAAGGGCTACGTCATCAAGGAGTATTTCGCGAACTACTTCATGCACACCTCCGATGTGACGTTTGACCTGGAAAAGAACAGCATGGAAGTGCACGAGCAGCATTCAGAAGCATGGCGTGTCACCTTGGTGGATACCGGCGAACATTCCATGACCGGGGGGCGTCTGAAGCGCGTGAAGCAATATCTCACTCCCGGGCAACCATTCTGCTTTACCTATGGCGATGGCGTAGCGGATATCGACATTACCGCAGAAGTGGCCTTTCACAAGGCTCACGGCAAACTCGCAACCGTCGCGGCGGTACAACCGCCGGGACGGTATGGTGCGCTGGTACGACAAGGGGATGCAATCGAAGGCTTCGTGGAAAAGCCACGCGGCGATGGTGGCTGGATCAACGGCGGCTTTTTCGTTCTGCAGCCCGAAGTTATTCAGTACATTGCGAACGAAGCGACAAGCTGGGAAGTCGAGCCGATGTCCGCCCTTGCTGCCGATGGACAGATGATGGCCTATGAGCACAATGGCTTCTGGCAACCGATGGACACGCTACGCGAAAAGAATCTACTGGAAGATCTTTGGCAAACCGGCAAGGCGCCCTGGAAAAAATGGCCATGACCTCCCCCCATCATTTGACCTCTACCTTGAGGGGCCGTTCGGTTTTCCTCACCGGACATACCGGCTTCAAGGGAGCTTGGCTGACACTGTGGCTCGCCAGGCTGGGCGCGCGGGTCACCGGCTATGCGCTGGCGCCCCATACCATTCCCAATATGTTCGAAGCGGCGTGCGTGCAGAACACGCTCGCGCAGCATATAGTGGCCGATATCCGCCATCTTCATGACCTACGTACTGCACTGCAGGCAGCGGCACCGGAGCTTGTGTTCCACCTTGCGGCGCAACCGCTGGTTCGCGCCAGCTATCGCGAACCGGTCGACACCTGGACCACCAATGTCATCGGCACGGTCAATTTGCTAGAAGCGGTCCGAGCCTGTCCGTCGGTCAAAGCAGTGGTCGTCGTCACCACCGACAAGTGCTATCGAAACCAGGAACGTGCAGCGCCCTACGCCGAAGGAGACCCGCTTGGCGGCAATGATCCATACAGTGCGAGCAAGGCCGGCACGGAGCTCGTCGTTCACAGCTATCGCCGAAGCTTCTTTTCCTCTGGTGGCCCTCTGATCGCCTCTGCGCGTGCCGGCAATGTCATTGGCGGTGGCGACTGGAGCGAGGATCGGCTCATCCCGGATGCCGCACGCGCAGTGGCCGCCGGGAAGCCCTTATATATTCGCAATCCAAGTGCAACCCGACCATGGCAGCATGTGCTGGAGGCCTTGCACGGCTATCTGTTGCTGGCGTCGCGTCTGCTGGACGGAGACGCCAGGTTTGCCGACGCTTTCAACTTCGGTCCGGACGTCACAGATAACCTGCCGGTGGCGGAGGTCCTTGCTGGCATGCAGCAGCATTGGCCGTCGCTGAAATGGCAACCTGACCCACATGCTGCGAACGCCCCGCACGAAGCGCATCTGCTGCATCTCGACCCGAGCAAGGCGCATCGCTTGCTTGGATGGTCGCCACGCTGGGATCTTGCGACTGGCATTGAGAAAACCGCGGCATGGTATCGGCGCGTACTCCAGGATCCTCATGAGGCTCGTGCGATCTCCGAACAACAACTGGATGAGTTTCTCGCATGAACATCCCTATTCTCTGTCGCTCCTGCGGCGCGCCGCTCGAACATACCTTTGCAAACCTCGGCTTGTCGCCTATCTCCAATGCCTTCGTGAAGCCGGAACAGGCTGCACAAGGTGAAATGTTTTATCCATTACATGCATTGGTTTGTCATCAATGCTGGCTGGTCCAACTTCCCTCTTCCACCGATGCGGCAACGCATTTCCATGACGACTACGTCTATTTCTCCTCGTTTTCGAGTTCGTGGGTAGAACACGCACGTCGCTACGTGGAAACCATGATTCCTCGCTTTGGATTGAATGCGGCATCGCGCGTGATGGAACTTGCCAGTAACGATGGCTATCTTCTGCAGCATTTTGTCCGTGCCGGGATCCCTTGTCTGGGTATCGAACCGAGCGCGAATACGGCCGCTGCGGCGCGCGACAAAGGGGTTGAAAGCCGTGAAATGTTTTTTGGGCGCGATAGTGCTATACAGCTTGCGGATGAAGGGTGGAGGGTCGATCTCCTGCTAGGCAACAACGTGCTGGCGCATGTCCCTGACATCAATGATTTCGTCGGGGGCATGCCGACAGTACTGAAGCCAGAGGGTGTCATCACGCTGGAATTTCCCCATCTGCTCAGGCTGATGGCGGAAAATCAGTTCGACACCTTGTATCACGAGCATTATTCTTATCTTTCGCTGACTGCGCTGATGCCGGTATTTCAACGCGCGGGATTGCGCTTCTTTGACGTCGAATATCTCCCCACGCATGGCGGTAGCTTGCGTGTGTATGCTTGCCATACTACGGCCTCGCATGCTGATACTGGCATGGTGGCAAAGTGCCTTCAAGCTGAACAGGATGGTGGCCTGACGAAGCTTGCTACCTACACCGCATTCGAGGAAAAAGTGAGGGAGACCAAGCGGGCGCTGTTGAGTTTCCTGGTCAACGCCAAGCGGGAACGGCGGCGCATCGCCGCCTACGGTGCGGCGGCCAAGGGAAATACCTTGCTCAATTATTGCGGCATCGGTACCGATTTTATCGACTACGTGGTGGACAAGAATCCGGTTAAGCAGGGACGATTACTCCCCGGGAGCCGCATTCCGGTCCGTTCGCCCGACGCCGTATTCAAGACGCGGCCCGATTACCTGCTGATCCTTCCATGGAATATCAAGGATGAGGTGATGCTGCAGATGAGCGGCGCGCGCGATTGGGGCTGTCGTTTTGTCATCCCGATTCCATCCGTTGAGGTATTGTCGTGAGATTCATTTCCCTCCCATTGTCGGGGGCATTCCTCATCGATATCGAGCCAATAGAAGATGAACGGGGATTCTTTGCGCGCAGCGTTTGCGTGGACGAATTCGCTCGACATGGCTTGAATGCCCGCTTCGTGCAGCAAAGCCTGTCGTTCAACAAACGAGCGGGCACCGTGCGCGGCCTACATTATCAGGCTGCGCCACATGAAGAGGAAAAGCTGGTCCGCGTCACACGAGGCGCCATTTACGATGTGATCGTGGATCTGCGCCGGGATTTCCCCACGTACGGACGCTGGTTCGGAATAGAGCTCTCCGCCGACAATCACCGCCAGTTGTATATTCCGCGCGGCTTTGCGCATGGTTTTCAGACGCTCTGCCACGGCACCGAAATACTATACGAAATGACCGTTGCCTTTCAGCCAAGTGCCGCGCGTGGCTTGCGTTGGGATGACCCGCAACTGGGAATCTCCTGGCCAGCATGCAGCGACCGCACGATGTCGTCGAAAGACTGGACTCTGCCATTTTTTACGGAGTTGCCATGATCGACATACATCCAACGGCACGTGTCTCCACCTTGGCCGATATTGAAGATTCCGTGCGCGGCACCCGCATTGTCATTGAGGAAGGCGCGGTGATCGATTCCTTCGTCAAAATCAAACCGGCGGGTGGCAGCGGCGACGTCTTCATCGGGGCACAGACCGTCATCAATTCCGGTTGCGTGCTTTACACAGGCAACGGCATCCGCATCGGCACAGGTGTCGCAATTGCAGCGAACTGCACTTTTGCGCCAGTCAATCATGAATACAAACGCCGCGATATTCCGATCCGCACACAAGGCTTCCGCCCCAGTAAAGGCGGCGTCGTGATCGGGAACGATGTCTGGATCGGCGCCAATTGCATATTCCTGGATGGCACCGTCATTGGAGATGGTTGTGTCATCGCCGCAGGGTCGGTGGTGCGTGGTACGTTGGCGCCCTATGGCATCTATGGCGGCAATCCCCTGCTGAAACTGGGAGAACGCGGTTGAATTACACAGTCCTTGGCGCATCGGGTTTTATCGGCCGTCACTTAGTCGACGCGTTGCGAAAGTCGGGCCATACGGTGTATGCGCCACCTAGAGATGCAAACGACCTGTTTAACCGTCCTCTAGGGCATGTCTTGTATTGCATTGGCCTTACGGCCGACTTCCGGACCCGCCCTTTTGATACCGTACGTGCCCATGTTTCTGTTCTCGCTGATGTGCTGGAAAAGGCCGAATTCGAATCACTTCTGTATCTGTCCTCGACCCGGGTATACGCACGCAGCCCCAATGCCGCAGAGAACACAAGGATCACGGTCGATGCGAACGCCCCTTCTGACCTGTACAACATTTCCAAACTTGCGGGCGAATCGCTGTGCCGTTCATGCGGCCGGACGGGCGTGAAGGTCGCGCGCCTTTCCAATGTCATTGGCGATGACTTGGGCTCGGAGAATTTCATTTATGCGCTTGTCAGGGAGGCGCTCACCGGCCGCCTGGAATTGCACTCAGACCCGGAATCCGCCAAGGACTACATCGTTCTGGAGGATGTCGTATCGCTACTACCCCAGATTGCAGCGCACGGCCAGCACACACACTATAACGTTGCCAGCGGCATCAACTTGGCTCACAGGGACATCGTCGACAAGTTAGTTGAACTAACCGGTTGCAAGGCCGTGTTTCGTGCGGGAGCACCACGCCATCAATTCCCCATTATCGATACAGCGCGAATTCGTACGGAATTCGGCTTTTCGCCGACTTCCGTACTGAACAGATTGCCTGCCTGGCTCGCGCATGCAGCAACCATCCAAACAACATGATTTTCACACTTTAGGATGAAAGCAATGGACCCGATTCAACAGTTTGAGCACGAATCAAAAGAACGCATCGAGGAATTTGGCCGGGACACTGCGTTCCAGTCGCTATCACGTGACTGGCTAGAAGCGTCCATGGCACGCCAGTATGTCTACAACTTTCACTGCATGGGACGCCCGATCATCCAGTATCCGCAGGACATGGTCGCCATGCAGGAACTGATCTGGACGGTACGTCCGGACCTGATCATCGAAACCGGCATCGCCCATGGCGGATCGCTCATCTTGAGCGCGTCGATGCTCGCGCTGCTCGATCTGACGGATGCGATTGAAGCCGGAACGACCATTGATCCTAAGGTATCCCGCAGGAAGGTGATCGGTGTCGATATTGATATCCGAGCACATAACCGCGCAGCGATTGAGTCTCACCCGATGGCAAGCCGCATACAGATGATTCAAGGGTCATCGGTTGCGCCGGAGATCGTGAGCCAGGTCAAATCTGCAGCAGCCGGCTTCCAACGCGTCCTGGTATGCCTGGATTCGATGCATACGCATGATCATGTGCTAGCGGAATTGGAGGCCTATGCACCGCTCGTATCGGCAGGCAGTTATTGCGTCGTGTTCGACACATTTGTGGAGGATATGCCGGAACGCTTTTTTCCTAACCGTCCGTGGGATGTGGGTAACAGCCCTAAGACGGCAGTTTGGGAATATTTGAAGACACATTCGGAATTCGAGATCGACAAAAGTATCCCAAACAAGTTGATGGTCACGGTAGCGCCGGATGGCTTTCTAAAGCGAATCTGATGAAACCTTTTCGCCGCTACTTGTCTGATCTGTCCAGGAACCGATCAGAGATGGCAGAAGCAAGCAAAGGCAAATACCGCGAATTCGAAGGTTCACTGTATGAATAAGCCAAAGAAGAAAATCTCTCTTGCCAATGATCTGATGCGGGAAGCAGACATGTATGTCCGCCTGGGTCGATTGGATGACGCGCGCGCAGCAGGATTGAGCATCCTCGAGCAGGAACCTGAAAACATTGATGCACTGTATCTTGTGGCGACAATTGACTTGTCACAAAACCGCCTGACGGAAGGTGCGCAAAGGCTTGAGAGACTGCTAGAACTCTGCCCTCATCATATTGAGGCACTCAATAACTATGGCCTCTATAAGTTCGAACATTGCAAAGACGCACAGACGGCATTGCAATGTTTCGAAGAAATACTGCGCAAGGATTCGTCCAACCTCAATGCCCTCTTTAACATCGGATGCGTTCGCCTTGCAACCAATGCACTGGAAGAAGCCGGAAAGTTTTTCACTAAGGTACTTGAGTTCAATCCGCATCATGTAGGTGCACTCAATAACATGGGAGCCTTCCATGCTCGCCAAGGACGACGAGACTTGGCACTGCCGTACTATCAGCGTGCACTCGTAACTTGCCCTCATGACGGCGATGTAATGGCCAACCTGCTGACATCAGCGATAGCGACAGGCAACACGAGCCTTGCCCTAGATCTGTTCCAGAAAGCCTACGCTATGCCGGAGCCCGGCGCCGCCATCTTTCCGGCCTACTCGCTTTCGAAGATGATGTGCTTTTGGGATGAAGTTGACTTGCTGTTACCGGAAGTTGTCCAGCGTATTCTTGGCGACCGCTGTACGCTGAGCTCATTCGAGACTGTTAATCTCCCCTTGCTGGCAACACCACAGCTTTCCAGGCAAACTTTGTTCGATATTCACAAGAAAAGCGGCGAGGTCATCGGCAGACTACATACGGAAATGCCAACGCCCCTTCCGCCCAGTGTCACCTTGCCTGCCGCAGGCCGCTTGCGCATCGGCTACCTTTCCCCTGATTTCCGCTCGCATGTGGTAAATGCATTCACACGTGGACTGATGAATTACCACGACCGGGATCGCTTCGAGATTTACTGCTACTCGAATACTCGTTGCGAGGATTCGATCACGGAGCAGTATAGAGCAACGGCCGATTGCTTCGTTAACACTGCCAACCTGTCAGACACGCAGCTTGCCGCACGCATCCGCGCTGATGGCATCCACATCCTGGTAGATCTTGCCGGTTACACACAGAACAGCAGGACAGCAGCACTTCGCTTGAGGGCCGCGCCGATCCAGATCATGTACCTCGGTTATCCTTATACGTCGGGTATTCCCGAGGTCGATTACTTCGTGTCCGACCCGTGGCTTGACGGGCCGGCCAATGCAGCCTATTTCACCGAACGACAATTGCGCCTGCCGGAATCGTTTATCACCTTCGATACGCTTCATGAACAATGTATCGACCCGGTCATTCCTTTAGACAGGAACGGGCACATCACCTTCGGCTCGATGAATGCAACCTACAAGCTGACACCCAATGTCGTTGCCGCATGGGCCGACGTCCTGCTAGCGGTACCAGATTCGCGCATGATCATCAATCATCCGAACTGTGCACCTGAAGAAACACGTGAGCGCATACTGCGGGAATTCTCGAAACACGGTGTCGACTCGAGGCGCGTCTCAATCATCTGGGGGAAACACCCCGGCGGAAGCCACCTTCGCTATTACAACGACTTCGACGTCATGCTCGACACCTTCCCCCAGACCGGTGGCACCACCACGATTGACGCCATCTGGATGGGTGTTCCTGTGGTCACGCTCGTGGGCGACATTCATCACGAACGGCTTTCGTACTCGTTATTGAGCAATGTCGGATTGGACCTCAACGACCTCTTCGCCTTCTCGCCGAAAGAATATGTCGACAAGGCGGTCGCATTGGCGAGGGACCCGACACGGGTACGTGAATTGCACCGGCGCATTCCCGAAGCACTCAAAACTTGCATTCTCTGTGACCCTGTACGTTTGACACGGCACATGGAAGACGCCTATGTCCGCGCCTGGAACGAAAAATATCCCGAGGCCTCGGCCCCTCTCATTACCGCCGATGACTCTGTGGCCTACCTGACGACGTCGCATGGCGTCGCCGTAGCCGCAAGCGGAGATACGGAAGATTTTGTGAGCCATGTCCTAAAAGAGCAGCAAGGCTGGTTCGATCCGGAGTACCACTTCGTACTCGACTGGATACAGCCTGGAATGAATATACTGGACGTCAATGCCGGCCACGGGATTTATGCATTGCCAATGGCGAAAAAATCGGCGCACGGCACCGTGTTCGCGACAACGGAAACACCGCGAGAAGGATGGTATTTGGAACGCGGCACGGCGCACGGCCATCTTGGGAATCTCGCTATCCTGATCAAGGGGGATCGGCGGCTGCGAATCGACCAGGAAATGAAGCGGCGCGACTTAGGCACAGTCAGTTTTGTGCGCTTGAACATCCAGATCAATGCTGAAGCAATTCTTCGTGAGGGAAAGACGTTCTTCGCTCAGCAAAACCCTCTCGTGATGTTCAGCATCAAGCACGGCCGGGAAGAAATAAACGCAGGCTTGGCTGCCACGTTCCGTGAATGGGGATACAGCATCTACCGCTTGATCCCCGGACTCAAGCTACTGGCCCCCTGGTCGGGCCCGGAGGAATTAGACACATTCGCACTGAATCTCTTCGCCTGTAAAGCTGAGCAGGCGCAAGAACTTGCCGCCGCAGGGCTTCTCGCCACTACCCAAGAGCCGCTCGAATCATTCCCTGGTGTGCAAGAACGCGATTGGGCGGACTTCCTACGAACTTACGCTTACGCCGCACATCGCATCGACACTTGGGCTTCGCATGCAGTGCAACTCAAGGACTGGGAAGCGTACTGGAGCGCCATGAACCTGTTCGCGAGATCAATGCGCCAGACTCTACGCCCTGCGCAGCGCTTGGCGAGTCTCAACACCTGCATCGGAATTCTGTTAATGCTTGCACAAGCAAGCCCAACCGTACCCCGCCTACTGTCGCTTGCACGTGCGCTTGCCGACGCAGGTAGGCGCCAACAAGCAGCTCAAGTGCTACAGCAACTCACCGGCATGTTGGAACACGGTGGTCTAGAAGACGAACCGTTTCTGGCCGTATGTCCCGCGCATGAAGATAGCCCCTCCGGTCCCCACTTCGCTGAATGGGTATTCTGTTCGGTGCTAGAACAATTCGAACGACTGCGGACGTTTTCCTCCTATTTCGGGGGCCCGGAGACAATTCCACTTCTGGAAAACCTCATCGCAACAGGTTTCGCCAGCGAGGAAATGGGCCGTCGGCTCAGTCTGGTCAAGGCACGTCATAGAAAATAAGCTACCTATCCCCGATTTCGCCCTTTCCCAACTGCCCCTCGTATTAAGATCAAAAAAGTAATCGCCGGCTTGCCGGCGATTACTGCATGAACCAGTCCAACTGCCGCAACAGGCGCAATATCCCCTGTCCTGCAAATATCGACCTGTTCTAAAGGAACTTGAGGGCTATTTTTTCAATTTCTGACAAAAATTACTTGTCCATCAAAAAAGCTACCAAAAGTGCATTTTTAAACCCTAAAGTTTTTTCGAGGCGCCCCGATAATGAACTTGACGGCGACATCATCGCCCGCCAGATCAGGGTTCTAGGGGCGAATTGCTGTCAGAACCCTTATATTTGAAGGAGAATTAAAATGCCTCAAGTAGTCAACAGTAATATTTCGTCCCTGAACGCACAACGCAACCTGAATGCGTCTCAGAGCTCTCTGACCACCTCCCTGCAGCGCTTGTCCTCCGGTCTGCGCATCAACAGCGCCAAGGACGATGCAGCAGGTCTCGCGATTTCTGAGCGAATGTCTTCTCAGGTTCGGGGCTTGAACCAAGCAGCCCGCAACGCCAACGACGGTATCTCGTTGGCACAAACTGCGGAAGGCTCGCTCGTTTCCGTCACCGACAACTTGCAACGTATTCGCGAACTGGCTGTGCAGGCTGCCAACGCCTCGAACAGCTCCTCTGACCGCGTTGCTCTGAACAATGAAGCAAGCCAACTGATCTCAGAAATCGATCGTATTGCCACCACGACGCAGTTCAACGGCGTGAACCTGCTTGATGGGACCTTCAATTCCCAGAACTTCCAAGTGGGTGCTAATGCGAACCAAACCATTTCGATCTCCTCGATCTCTAGCGCTCGCGCTGCATCGCTCGGCGTAGGCTCCGGTTCGAGCTATTCCGCATCGGTGCAGACCGGTACGGTGACAAGCACTGCTCTAGCAGCTGGCGACATCTCGATTAACGGTAATAACGTGGGCGCGACTAGCGCGGATGGTGTGTCGTACTCCTACGCCACAGGCAGCGCTATCTCTAAGGCAGCAGCCATCAACGCCATCTCGTCAAGCACGAATGTGACTGCTGCCGTCCAGGCTAATACCGTTACCGGCGGCGCGATCACCTCCTCCGCTATCGCGGGCGATACAACCGACTACATCAAAATCAACGGCGTGACTCTCGGCGCTATCGCTGCAGTCACCGACGACGCCGCCGGCGATGTGATCAAAGGCAGTCAAATTGCCGCCCGGGTGAACGAAGTCACCGCGCAAACCGGTGTTACGGCGACCTATAACACTACCAGCGGCGTGGTGACCCTAAACGCAGCAGACGGCCGCAACATCACTATTGAACAAGCTGGCACAGGTACCTCAGCAGGCTTTACCGCCGCCACCACCGTCGCTGATGTGAAACTAAGTACCACCTCGTCGGCAGGTATTACGGTAGCCGGCTCTGCCGCCGGACTCACTGCCATCGGCCTCTCCGCCGGCACAACGGCGGCGACGACCACCATCGGTGCCGGCGTCTCGTCACTCGACCTGACCACGGCTTCCGGAGCGCAATCGGCAATCTCGGTTATCGACTCAGCGCTCGCGACAGTGAATGCCTCACGGTCCCAGCTTGGTGCGATTCAAAATCGCTTCAGCGCCACTGTCTCCAACCTGCAGAACACTTCGGAAAACCTGTCCGCTGCGCGTAGCCGGATCCGCGACGCAGACTTCGCTTCCGAAACGGCTGAAATGACCCGCAGCCAGATTCTGCAGCAAGCTGGTACGGCGATGCTGGCGCAAGCGAACTCGCTGCCGAACGGTGTATTGAGTTTGTTACGCGGCTAATCCCGCAAGCGCTCAATGAGCCAATAACAACCCGGCCAAAGTATTGGCCGGGTTTTTCCCCATAAAGGGAGTGCATCATGGATATCCGACCAACCAGCAACCTGCCCCCGCCTACAGCAAGTGCTGCAGAAAAACCCCCGCATGGCGCCGAAGCGGCCGTGCCGGCGAAACCAGCCATCTCTCCGGCAGAAGCCACTGCGCCCGTTCAGCAACCCGGCGCCATTCCGGACCTACCGCAGCTGGCACAGGCCGTAAAGAGCATCAACAAAACGCTGCAGGAACAAGCTCAAGGCTTGGAGTTTGCCGTCGACGCCGATAGCGATCGGACAATCGTCAAGGTGATTGACAAAAAGACAAAAGAAGTATTGCGACAAATACCTGCGGAAGAAGTGCTACAGATCGCCAAAGCGCTCGACCAGGCGCAACAAGGCCTGCTCATCAGACAAAAAGCGTGAAGGCCGGCGAAATAAGCCTGCAAATGACCTTCTAAAGTCCGGTTTAACGCTGTCGATAACAAGGTACAGTGACGCTTTCGGTAGGAGTCTCAAATGGCCCTTTCATCACCCGGTATCGGATCGAACCTGGACATCAATTCGATTGTCAGCCAGTTGATGTCGGTCGAACGCCAGCCACTGCAAGCGATTGAGAGGAAAGAAGCCAGCTATTTGGCCAAGCTCACCGCCTTCGGGACAGTCAAAGGCGCCTTGTCATCCTTTCAGACTGCGGTCAAAGGGCTTTCCGATGTGAGCAAGTTTCAGGCCTTGAAAGTAACGCCGGCCGATACCTCGATCGTAACCGCCTCTGCGAACACCTCGGCCACAGCGGGCACGTATTCACTCGAAGTCAGCAAACTGGCGCAAGCCCAGAAGCTGACGTCTGCCGGGCAGTCCAGCGCCACGACCGCCATCGGTAACGGGACACTCACCTTCGACTTCGGCACAATTTCAGGCGGCTCGTTTGACAGCGCCACAGGAAAATACACGGGCTCCACCTTCACCAGCAATGGGTCGGGCACGAAAACCGTCACCATTGACGCCTCCAACAATACGCTGTCCGGCATTCGCGATGCGATCAATAGCGCCAAGATTGGCGTGACGGCAACAATCGTCAATGATGGCGGTGCGTCGCCGTACCGCCTGGTGTTAACGGAGGGCAGCACCGGTAAGACCAACAGCGTCAAGATTTCGGTCAGTGGCGATGCCGCGCTTTCCACTCTGCTCGCACACGATCCTGGTGCCGCGCCTGCCAGCCAAGCATTGGCCGAAACGGTGACCGCCCAAAACGCCGAATTCAAGGTCGATGGCGTCTCCATTTCCAAAACGAGCAACACGGTGAGCGATGTGATACAAGGCGTCACGCTCAACCTCCTCAAGGAAACGACTTCCGCGACCAAGGTTACGGTCGCCACGGACACTGCCGCGGTCAGCAATGCCGTGAATCAGTTCGTGAACGCCTTCAATCAGATCAATCAAACCCTGAAAGATGTGTCCGCGTATAACCCCACGACCAGAACATCATCGATTCTGACCGGCGATGCCACCATTCGCACTATCCAGACACAGGTCCGCAGTATTCTGAACGTGGCGGTACCAGGCGGCGCAAGCAGCTACACGCTCCTGTCACAAATCGGCATCACTACAAAAAAAGACGGCACCTTGGCGGTGGACAGCAGCAAGCTGCAAACCGCGATGGACACCAATTTCAACGATATCGCCGGACTATTTGCCGCCGTGGGCAAGACGAGCGATAGCCTGGTAACCTTTTCCGGCTCGAGCACCAAATCGGTCTCCGGCTCCTATGCAGTCAATATCACGCGTGTCGCGACAAAGGGAAATACCGTCGGTGATGCGTTAACCCCTGCCAACCTCACCATTGACGGCACTAATAATACGCTGGAGGTCCAACTGGATGGCACGACTGCAACCGTGACGCTGGCCTCAGCGGCGTACGCCAGTGTCGCCGCATTGGCCGCGGAAGTGCAATCGAAGATTAATGGCGTGGCCAGCTTTGTCGCTGCTGGCTCCTCAGCCACCGTGACCGAGTCAGGCGGTGTCCTGACACTCACTTCCAACCGCTATGGTTCTGCTTCCAAGCTCAGCATTACGGGTGGCAACGGCAAAGCCAACCTCATCGGCACCGGGACCAAGACCGATGGACTGGATGTGGCCGGCACCATTAACGGCGTAAGCGGTAGTGGCTCGGGCCAATCGCTCACTGGCGGAACTGGCGACGCCTCGGAAGGCATCAAATTGCTGATCACCGGCTCCACGCTGGGCGACCGCGGCACGGTGAAATTCTCGCGTGGCTACGCCTCGCAATTAAATGATCTGATCGATAAACAGCTCGGCACGAACGGTCTGATTACGTCGCGTACCGAAGGCATCGATGCCTCGATAAAAAGTCTGACGAAATCCAAAGAGCGTTTGAATACCCGTTTGTTCGAAGTAGAAAAACGTTACCGCGCGCAATTTACGGCGCTGGACGTCGCAATGAGTAACATGACCCGAACCAGCAACTTTTTGCAGCAACAAATCAACCGGCTATCCAAGTCAGAGTAAAGGGAGTACACAATGTTTGGATCAACGAATAGCGGCGCAAACGCTTACGCCCAAGTCGGGCTGGAGACGGGCGTCGTTGCAGCAAGCCCGGCTAAATTGGTCATTATGTTATTTGAAGGTGCCATGGTTGCAATCGCATCGGCGATTCAACACATGCAGGCTGGCGACATTGCTGCCAAGGGACAATCAATTTCCAAGGCAATTACCATCATCGACAGCGGACTGCGTGCCAGCCTCGACAAGGAAGTCGGTGGTGAAATCGCCCTGAATTTGGACGCACTTTATGAGTACATGAGCAGTCGCCTGTTGATCGCCAATCTAAAAAATCAGCCTGCGGTATTAGAAGAGGTGTATCAATTATTGAAGGGATTGAAAGACGCCTGGGAAAAGATCACACCAACAGGAAGTGAGTCCCCTCCCACGGCGGCAACAAACGCACCAAGCGCACCAAGTGCACAAAAAACACAAGCCTACGGCACCCCCACCATGCAGCAGTCCCGCCTAGTGAAAGCCTGATTACATGGATAATCTAGAGATCATTGCTTTGTATGAAACCGTCGCCGACATCACTGACCAGATGCTGGCTGCAGCCCGTACCGGCGACTGGGAACAACTGGCAGCACTAGAGTCGCGCTGTTCGAGCCAAGTCGAAATCATTAAGCAGAACGACCAACCGCGCCAGCCCCTCACCCCAATGGCACGTGAAAAGAAGATCCGGATCATCAAGAAAATTCTTGAAGACGACCGTCAGATCCGCGACATTACGGAGCCTTGGATGGCGCAATTGTCGGCGCTGATCAACAACACAAGCACTGAACGCAAGTTGTCGCAGGCCTACGGTGCCAGTCAGACTGGATAACGACCATGCTCCCCCGGGCCGACCTCAACGCTACCCGGCCCCCGGCCTCCATTGAGGCTGCTACGCCTGTCGTTTCTGCGACCGACTCTCGTCTAGAGGTATTTCGCCGACTGACGCAAATTGCACTCGGCAAGGAACTGCAGGCAACCGTGGACGCGCTGCTTGACGACGGCACCTACCTGGTCAGGGTGGCCGACACCACGGCCCGCATGGCGCTCCCTACTGGCAGCCGCATCGGCGATACCCTATCAATGATATTCGTGGCGAAGGAGCCGCGACCGACCTTCTTGTTGATGCAACAGCAAGGCAGCGCAACGGCATCGCTCAGCACAACCGCGCGTTTAATCGACCATCTGTTACAGCTTGCCGAACAAGAAGGCGCACCGACCATGGTCTTGGCAAAAGCGCCCCTTCTTGCCTCCCCTGCCATGGCGGATCCAAAGCTTGTCGCCGCACATCTACATAGCGCGCTTGCGTCCAGCGGCTTGTTTTACGAATCACATCTGCACGACTGGATCAGCGGCAGCCGCTCCCTTACCGAATTATCACGCGAACCGCAGGCACGATTTGACCCGGCGCCGCACAATTCTGCCAATAGCACACCACTGCAAAACCCGGCTAATCTTGACTTAACTAAACTGGCCGCCAGCATGCGGGAGCTGGGCGATAGCGGACAGGCACTAATGAGCCTCCTACGCGAAGCCCAAAAACAGGGCGGCGATCTGACCACCACCGATGCCGACCTGATGACCGGCCCACAGGCGTCTCTGCCCGCGCTTGATCCCGAGGCGGCTCGCCTCATGCACCTCCAGCTCAATACGCTGGAACACCAAACGATACGCTGGCGCGGCGAACTATGGCCGGGACAACCACTGGACTGGGAAATTAGCGAAGATAACCCGGAAGGCGGCTCACGAGAGACGCCACAGCCGGTGTCTTGGACCAGCGTGGTACGCTTTGAACTTCCGCATCTCGGTGAAGTGTCGGCGACAGTGCGGCTGGTAGGTGAGCGCGTGCATGTACAGGTCAATACTGCAACCGACGACACGGCATCTGTCCTACGCGAGTACGGCGTCGTGCTGGCAGAAGCACTAGAAGCGGCCGGCGCACCGCTCGATTCCTTCTTGGTGAAACGCGATGCAAGCGCCTAAGTCCGCCCAGAATGCGGTTGCCCTTGCTTACCAAACCGGCGATCTTGCCCCCAAAGTAGTCGCCAAAGGACGCGGACTGATTGCGGAAGAGATTATTGCCCGCGCTCGTGAGCACGGAGTATTCGTGCATGAATCAAAGGAATTGGTCGCACTACTGATGCAGGTGGATCTGGACAAGCATATTCCGCCGACGCTATACCGAGTAGTAGCGGAATTGCTCGCATGGCTTTACCATATTGACGCAATCAAGCACACTGAGGGAAAGAGCCCTCACCCTCACCCTCGCCCCTTCAATGCACCGGAAAAGCAGGAATAAATGGCATTAAATAGCACGCTCGGCACGGATGACGTCAACCCGTACCAGATTCACTCGCGCCGGGAAATCATCGGCTTGTTGCGTTCCATGCAAGAGCGCAATCAACTGGTCAGCATGCAGGCGGCTGGGGGTGCGGACACCGTTGTCACCTCCGTATTGGAAGTCGATGAGCAAGGCGGACTAGTGGTCATCGACCGCGCGCCGAGCAACGCAGTGAATCAGCGCATTCTGGCAAGCGACAATGTTTCCTTCGAGACGATGCTGGACAATATCCGCATTCTATTTTCCGCCACCAAGGTAGGAGAATGTCTGTATGAAAACACTCCTGCTCTTTATATCCCGATTCCACTCAGTCTGATTCGTCTACAACGACGCGAATACTACCGTGTGCAGACGCCAATTGCTAATCCAGTACGCTGTACCATCCGCATTCCACCGGACGAGCATACCGGTCTGGGCAGTACGACAGTCGAAGTGACGTTGAAAGACATCAGTGGCGGTGGCGTTGGTGTGATTGATGAAAAAAAACTGATCGACAACACCATCGGACGTATCTACACAGATTGCAGAGTGACTCTTCCCGGAGGCACGGCCGTCACTGTCAGTCTACAAGTGCGTAATTCACAGGATTTAACGCTCTCCAGCGGAAAAACGATCCGGAAATTGGGCTGCATGTTTATCGACCTTCCCATGTCGACGAGGGCAACCATACAGCGCTACATCACCAGGCTGGAGCGCGAACGTAACGCTAAGGCAAGTGGAAGGGAGTAGAAGCGCCTGCGGCAATACGGCGGTCCTACTACTCCCGCGCCGTCATATTGGAATGAGGTCGCCAAGGTAGCGAATTTGTCGTAATCGTTGCCTGATCGTTTCCTCATCGAGCCAATCTGGGTTCGATTTACCCCATGTCGTTTTTACGTCCCTGTTTCCTCTAGAAATTCTTAGAATCCGATTTTTAGTGTACTCAGACACGTAGAGCGCATTGTCTGGGCCAAA
>CBHCMF010000070.1:0-20286 GCA_965974465.1 uncultured Noviherbaspirillum sp. | reverse complement strand
GATACACGGAATATTGGCGCAGTTGTTTGCTTGTCACGTCGTCCAGTAAAGCTTCTCCCTCCAAGGAGATGATCTGCGTCAGGTGTTTTTCCTCAAAATCCGGCTCCCTTTTGGACTTGCGAGAGGAGAGTTGTTCCGTAATCCATAGATAGCCGTCGCGCTTCTCGATTGACGGCTGTGTCGCCGGAAAGCGCTTGATGCGGCCCTCGGTACCAATCAAAAGCACAGCCGCCTCTGTTGCCACTACAAGCCAATCGCCAAATGGGTCGTCGCCCCTCACATATATATTGGTCAGGGGCTCATGCAGCGGTTGCAGTTTATCCCCTAGTAAGGATGACTTATTGCCAGTACGGACCCACCAGACACCGGGACGAACAATCGCCACCTCGTCGTACGTTGTGTTATTGAACGGCTTGCCAGTCGCGTCGAAGAAACCCCACCGCTCATCCTGCTTGGCAGCGAAAACGCCGCGTTGATGCAGAGGCCTTTCTTTATGTGGCAGCACACCAGGTGCGACCACCCACTGCGTACCCTGACTGTTGAGATAGCCCCATCGACCCTTATACGTAGCATCGCGATGCCAGGCTGGAATGAGGCCATCCTGCGGAAACTCCACCTCCGTCACGTCAGGAGGCAATGCGAGTTGTTCGCCTTTGATGCTATTCCATAGTGTTGCCGGCTGATCTGCCGCCATTTCGGCATACGAGCCCTTGGGTTGAAAGGTGTAGTAAAAATGCGGCTCTACCCCTGCCGGAAAAGTTTTTACTATCTTGCCTTCGCGATTGATCAATCGCGTGCGGTCTTCGTATTTGACCAGCGCTGTACCTTGCGCGTTGAAGTCGCCGGCATCGGTGAATTGCGGGAGGATTACCCAAGCGCCCTTCGTATCGATGTAGCCCCACCCTTTTTCTGTCTCAACGGCGGCCAAACCGTTAGAGAAATGATGAACTTCGCTGAATGCCGGGGCAATCACCATGCGGCCATTACGATCAATGAAGCCCCAGCGGCCGTATTCATCGCGCTCGGAACCGGTTAGTACTGCTGCCAGCCCTTCACTGAAGGGGTGGACGCAGGACGATACCTCGCTTTTCCCTGGGAGGCATCCCCACATCCAGTCTGTGCCTGCATGCGCCGACAGCATCGGCCCAGCAACGCCAAGACATGCCAAGGCAATGGCGTGGCACAAGCGTGTCCGCTTGAAGTTGATGTTCATGATGTTTTCCTTTTTTATAGTGTTTTTTCGGAAAGCAGACTTGATAGCGCAGCCTGAGCGTTGGCTGTTCACTCCCTGTCGGCCTTTGCTACTTCATTTTGGTTTTTTTCTGTAGCCAGTTCTGGCGCATGGTTGGCCGTCGCCGCTTTGTTCGCGCAGCATTTTGCCATAGGTCATGCAGATTGTTGTTAATTAATTAATGATGGGTGCAGCAAGCCATTTACTTGCCGCTTGACTTGGGTTCTGGCTTGCCCGCAGTGGGTGCAACTGGCTTTTCGTTTGCTTGCGCCAGTAGTGTTCCACAGGCGCTTTGTTCTCCAGGACCGACGTTAATCAATGGCAGCAAGGCGGTTGCTACCGGTGCCAATACACCAAGCGCAATTGCGCCCCCCGCCTTTGCCGCAAGCACACCTTTGTCCACTTCCACCCTCGGTTTCTTGAAAGGACCGTTTACGTACAGCGGTGCCCGCAAGGAAATTAGCCGCAGGCCTTTGCTTTCCGGAAGAATGGTCAGGGCCAACTGCTCCTGTGCGAGGTTGGCATCACCGTCCACATGAATGGTGGCATCCTGGGTGTCGATCACGAAGGCGCGGGTTTGCAATACGCCATGTTTTACCTCAAAGTCCGACACCGCGCAATTTAGCTGGACTTGTCTGTCGCCGAACAGTCGTGTGACGACAATGCTGCCGATATTCAGACCGATCGACTCTAAGAACAATTTACTTACCGTGCCTTCGTTGATAACGGCCCTGATTTCCCCGCTCGAGGCGGCCAGCAAGCTCGCGATGGAATTACCGGAAGCAGTCAGCGTAGCATCACCATTGATCTCGCCGAGACTTGATTGCATTTGCTCAGAAGCGGGAAACAGCTGGTTGAGCTTGAGGTGGCGTGCTGACAATTGCATGTCGGCTTTGACTGGTTTGCTTTTGCCGTTTAGCGTGATGGTCGATACTAGGTTGCCGCCAGCGACACCAAACTTTAAAGGAGCCAGTGACAGAATGCCGTCTTGCAGATGAATGCGCGTTACGACATTGTCGATGGGCAGTTCTTCCTTGCGCACGATTTTGCGCCCGGTGAACTGGACATCGGCATCAATGCTCGTCCAGCGGTTGGTTTTGAAATTTTCCACCGGCAAAACCTTATCTTTGGGTTGCACGGTTTTGACGCCACGTTCTGCGCGGCTGGCGTCTGAATCCGCACCAATCAAGGGGGATAAATCGGTGAAGTTCAGATAGTTGGATACGACGGTGCCTTCGAGCAGAGGACGCGGCTCGCGTGAGCGATAATGAAGCGTACCGCTGACATCACTTACCCCCATTTTCCCCGTGAACTTTTCATAGGCCCAATCGCCCCCATGTGGGCCCGGCTTGCCATGCAAGCGACCTTCGGTCACAAACGGTTTGGTTTCTGGCAGTACCACGCCGATCAAGGGATACAGTTGTGCCATGCTGACACCGGCAACCTTGAGTTTCAAATCGAGCGCCGCCAACTTTCCTGGATCAGTCAGCGTTCCCATGGCGTCGATGGTTGTTTTACCGACACGCAGGCTGGCATCGATGGGATAGGCTGCTTTGCGGTTTTGCAGAGAGAGAATCGCACCCGCACGGCCCTTGCCGCTCACGGGTTCGCCATTGAACGTGCCGCCCAATTGCCAGCCGATGCGATAGTTTCCATCGTCGGTATTGAGCGTATCGATATCCGCTTTCAGGTTCGCATGCTTAATCGCGTCAATGAGCTGGACCGATCCCTTGTTCAGAATCAGACGCCGTAGTTCGAGTTGCCATTCGGACCCGGATGGTTGATCGGAGGGGAAGGTCCAGTTATTGCGTCCGTCTGCAATGCGCTCCAGCACAAGTTGCGGGGCATCGAGTGCAAGCGACGGGATCGCAATCTTTTTTTGGATTAAGGGCAGAGGGCTGATGGAAAACGTGACCTGCCGCACCTCAGCCATATTGGGATGTTTCGCCCAATCGGGATTACCGAAGAAGACCTCGTGGGCATTCAAGCGCGGCCACGGGACCCATGCGCGCCATCCTGTTTCACCCTGCGGTGCATGCCAGGTTAGCGAAAGATCGCCGTGGATCGCAAATGTCCGCCCCGTCGCCTCGCTCACACGGGTACTGATCCAAGGCTTGGCGCGGTTCCAATCAAAACTCGCTAGTATCGCCACTATGAGGGCAAGGATGACGAGTAGCGTAGCCCCGCTCCATACAGCAATTTTGGTGGCACGCATCATGCCAATAAGACTGGTCCGGTAGACGAGAGTTCATCGGCTGCAATGCATTAGCCTCAGCTGCCAAGCGTCATCAAACTCGCATTGCCGCCAGCGGCTGTGGTGTTGACACACACCGCGCGTTCGGCGACAAGTCGCCACAGCGGCACCGGATCGGATTCCGTCGTCTCAATGACGGGTACCAATGCGCCTTCGCGTGCAGCCAGAACAGGCATAGTTGTTGGCGCTTGTTCCGGATCCACCAAGGCCATTTGTACATCGACGTGAGCCAGTTCACTCGGATTGATAAACGTGATCGCATTGCGCACCGCTTGTGGCAGACCTGAAGGCAGCAAGGGGGAAGCCGCCGTCGTAACGATGGCTTTATTACCGGTGGCAAAGCTTGCCGCCAGCTGATTCAGCAAAGCACCAGTGCTGGCTGCAGCGCACAAGATGTTGCCGCGCGGTGCAAAGCTAAGCGTGTTGCGTTCACCGGTCGGTCCGGGTAAGACCAGTGAGGTGTTTAGCAAGCGCGTATGCGCATAGGTTTCGCCAAGCGAAGCGATACGTGCATGACCTTGTGCGCAAGCCCAGGCCATCAGACTGTCCAATGCCGGATGTGCCGCCGCTGTATTCTGCTTTTGATGAATGGTATGTGCAGCGCGTGTCTCGAAGGCACGCTGCTGCAGACGCCTCAGATACAGCGGACCGCCAGCCTTGGGACCGGTACCGGACTTGCCTTCACCGCCGAATGGCTGCACGCCGACCACTGCACCGACAATATTACGGTTCACATAGATGTTGCCGACATGCGCGCGCGATAGGATGAAATCGATCGTTTCATCAATGCGCGAATGAATGCCGAGCGTCAATCCATACCCTGTCTCATTGATCGCATCGATCAGCTGTGGCAACGCCTCGCGCTCATAACGGAGGATATGCAATACTGGGCCGAAGACTTCGCGTTGCAGGTCCGCCAACGAAGCGATCTCGATAACGGTCGGCGGCACAAAGGTGCCCTGCGCGCATTCTGGCGGCAATGGCAATTGATAAATATCGGACGACAGCCCCTTCATGCGTTTGATATGGCGCAGCAGACCTTGTTGCGCCTCTGCATCAATGACCGGGCCGATGTCTGTGCACAGACGGTCGGGCCGGCCGATACGCAATTCCTGCATTGCGCCTTTGAGCATTTTCACGGTTTTGTCGGCGATGTCTGTCTGCAAGCACAGCACCCGCAAAGCGGAACAACGTTGGCCGGCACTGTCGAAGGCGGACATGATCACATCCTGGACCACCTGTTCCGGCAGTGCGCTGGAGTCGACGATCATCGCATTTTGTCCCCCGGTTTCGGCGATCAGTGGAATTTCACGCCTCTCGCTCAAGGCACGTTTGGCCAGTGTACGGTTGATGATTTGCGCGACTTCCGTCGATCCGGTAAAGATCACGCCGCGTACGCGCGCATCAGCGGTCAGTGTTGCTCCCACGGTTTCGCCAGTGCCCGGCAGCAATTGCAATGCCCCACGCGGAATGCCGGCTTCATGCAGTAGTTGTACTGCACGGTAAGCGATCAGCGGCGTTTGCTCGGCTGGTTTGGCGAGCACTACATTGCCGGCGGCCAGCGCTGCGCTGACTTCACCGATAAAAATGGCAAGGGGGAAATTCCATGGACTGATGCAGACTACCGGTCCGAGCGGCAGCGTGTTGGGCCCTTCCTGCACTTGTGCCGCGTAATAGCGCAGAAAATCCACTGCTTCACGCACTTCGGCAATGGCATTCGGTAACGATTTGCCGGCTTCACGGATCGCCAATGCCATGAATTCCAAATGATATTGCTCGAGAAGATCGGCTGCGCGCATCAATACCTCCGCGCGCTGCATCGGTGGCACGGCTTGCCAGTCCGGAGCATAGGCTTCAGCAGCACTTAATGCGCTTTCGACTAGCTGGGCATCTGCTTCACGCACCGTGCCGACGATGTCTTGATGGTTCGCCGGATTCACCACGTTCAGCGTGCGACCTCCCTGTTCAGCTTCGTTGGCGAGCAACGCTTGCGCTCGCCACTGCATTGACCCCAGCGATTGAAATGCGGCATCAATTTCGCGCAAGACGCTTTCATTGCTAAGGTCCACACCAGCAGAATTTTTGCGCTCCGCGCCGAACAGCTGCATTGGCAGCGGAATGTTCGGATGCGGTTCGCCGCCGAACTGATGGGCCACGGTGAACGGATCGGCGATCAGTGAATCGATGGATACTTCCTCATCAACGATCTGACTCACAAACGAAGAGTTCGCGCCGTTCTCCAACAGGCGGCGCACCAGATAGGCAAGCAGCGTTTCATGCGAACCAACCGGTGCGTAAATACGGCAAGGTTTATTCAGCTTATCTTTGCCGACCACTTGGTCATACAGCGTTTCGCCCATGCCGTGCAGGCACTGGAACTCGTAGTCCGTGATGCCGCGCTCCTGCGCCCAGACAAAAATTGACGACAGGGTGTGCGCATTGTGCGTGGCGAATTGCGGATAGATGACATCGGTAGCCGCCAGCAGCTTCTGCGCGCATACAAGATAAGACACATCGGTGTATACCTTGCGTGTATAGACCGGATAACCTGGCATGCCGTCGACTTGCGCGCGCTTGATTTCCGCATCCCAGTACGCACCTTTCACCAGGCGCACCATAAACTTACGGCCGTTGCGGCGTGCCAGATCGGTGAGGTAATCGATCACGAATGGGCAGCGTTTCTGATACGCCTGTACCACAAAACCGATGCCATCAAAACCAGCCAGATCCTCATCGGCCGCCAGAGCTTCCATCAGGTCCAGCGAAAGCTCAAGACGATCAGCTTCTTCCGCATCGATGTTGAGGCCGATGTTGTATTGCTTGGCCAGCAGCACTAGTTGTTTTATACGCGGCAGCAGTTCATTCATCGTACGTGCGCGCTGGGCGCGGGAATAGCGCGGATGCAACGCCGACAGCTTCACCGAAATACCGGGCCCGTCCTTGATGCCTCGACCATTGGCAACACGGCCGATCGCATGAATCGCATTCTCATAGGACGCGTAATATTTCGCTGCATCCTCCTCTGTCAGCGCCGCTTCGCCTAGCATGTCATACGAATAACGATAACCACGTGCTTCATTCTCGCGGCTGTTAGCGAGCGCTTCAGCAATGGTCTGCCCTGTGACGAACTGATTGCCCAGCATGCGCATCGCGAGATCAACACCCTTGCGGATCAGCGGCTCACCGCCTTTGGCAATCAACTTCGTCAAAGCATTACCGAGGCCGTGTTCACTGCTGGTGCCGACTAGCTTGCCGGTAATCAGCAAACCCCAGGTGGCGGCATTGACGAACAGTGACGGCGATTCGCCAAGATGCTTGCGCCAGTCCCCCTTGCTGATCTTATCGGCAATCAAGCGGTCAGCAGTTTGATGGTCCGGAATACGTAATAGCGCCTCGGCCAGACACATCAGTGCCACGCCCTCTTCTGAGGACAGCGAGAATTCATGCATCAACGCATCCACACCTGAGGCACGTGTACGTTTTGCACGCACCGCTCCGACCAAGCGGCGCGCCAGCGCCACCGTGCTATTCTGCGAAGCATCCAGATTGACTTGCGCTAGTAGCCATTTCACGGCCGTACGTTCGTCGCGACGATAAGCGTCGGTGATTGCCGCGCGCAAAGTGGTCGGTGCATGCTCGACCTCAGCATGCATCGCACTAAATGGCCCAGAAACGGGAGCAGAGAATTCTTTGGTGGCAATAAGCATGATGGTGCGTATAAAAGAATGATGGGAAAAGAATAATTCGATTGTAGTGGGGATTGTTGATTATTAATTCTGGAAATATTTGTCTCTATCAAAATTTTCTGTTTTATGTGAAAATTCTGCCGAATAAAATTTTTATGCACATAAGCCATGCTCGATAAGATAAGCAAAAAAATCCTTTCCGAACTGCAAAACGATGGCCGTATCAGCAATGTGGAACTGGCCTCGCGCGTCAATCTTTCCCCAGCCGCCTGTCTTGAGCGCGTGCGCAAGCTGCATGAAGCCGGCTACATCGTCAACTACACTGCGCAATTGAATCCGCAACTGCTTGACGTTTCATTACTGGTATTTATCGAAGTGGTGCTAGACCGGACTACGCCTGAAGTGTTCGAGGCATTCAAGCGCAGTGTGCAGGTGATCCCGGAAGTGCAGGAATGCCACATGGTGGCTGGTGGCTTTGACTATCTGGTCAAGGCGCGTGTGAAAGACATGAACGCCTACCGCGAATTTCTCGGTAAGTCATTGCTGCAGCTGAAAGGTGTGCGTGAGACGCACACCTATGCGGTGATGGAAGAAGTGAAGAACACGACGAAGCTGCCGATACGATAAGCCGCTCTAAACATTCCGGCTTGCGCCGGAATGACGTTTCTTCGAAACAGCTCTCTCTTGGTGTACGTGCTATTTCTTCAATAGGATAGGGATCGGTAATGTCGTTCCGTTCGCGTCAACGACACGCGACAATTCACTGAAGACCCGTGCCTGGACCTCGTTGGGAAGGCGAATATAATCCAGTCTGTTGGCAATCTCGTCGCCTTCCATGAACGCCCACGTAAAGAACTGAATCACTGCAGCCGTGCGTTCCGGCTGCGTTGCCACTTTCCGAAGCAGAACGTAGGTACTGCCTGTAATCGGCCAGCTGCCACGGCAAGGCTTATCGGTCAACATTTCGTTGAAATTGCCAGTCTTCCGCCAGCTGCTGCATGACAAGGCAGTCCGAAACGAGAACGCATTCGGTTGTACATATTGTCCATCGCGATTCTTCAGCTGCGCATAGTTAAGATTTTGCTCAATTACATACGCGTATTCTGCGTAACCGATCGCACCCGGCGTTTTCTTTAACAGAGCCACCAGATCGTTTGTCCCTTTGACCGTTGTTACGTTAGAGGGCCAAGACACGGTGAAGCCGGCCCCGAGCTTCTGTTGCCATTCAGCGCTGACGCGACTGAAGTAGTCCGTTAACGTATAGGTGGTGCCAGAACCATCAGCGCGTGCAAGCGGGACGATATTCTGGTTAGGCAAAGCGAGGTTCGGATTCTCTTTCTTAATCGCGGCATCATTCCATTTGGTGATATTTCCTGAGTAAATGCCAACGATGAGTTCTGCGTTCAATCGCAGTTCGCCTGGCTTGACGCCCGGAAGATTCACGAAAGGTACAACGCCAGAGATTGCTGTTGGAAAGATCAGTAAATTGTGTTTCTTCAGATCCGCGGTGGACATTGGCACATCGGTGGCACCGAAATCCGTCGCATTCTCCAGAAATTTTTTAATGCCAGCAGTCGACCCTATTGGTTGATATGCCAGTTTGACGTTGGCCTTATTTGCATAAGCATCGGCCCACTTGGTGTACAGAGGCGCTGCGGCGGAAGAGCCTGCCCCGGTGATTTCCAATGCATGGGCGGCATTCATGCCGACTATGCATGCCATCAGAACGACATACTTTCTCATCGATTAAATCACTTGTTTTTATTAAAAAGGGCCGCCGATTATAAAGGCAAAGCACCGAGTCGAAATGGCATCAATAAAAATCGCTTTGGCAGAATTTGCATGTTAATTGGCATTTCTGCCATCTGCGTTCATGGATAGAATTTGCATGACATCAGAACACCTCAGGAGGAAACCATGCTCGAACTCAGGCCCACATGCGAACACTGCAGCAAGGCGCTGCCCCCTTCATCCACAGAGGCGATGATCTGTAGTTTCGAATGTACGTTCTGCCGGGATTGCGCCATGTCGCTGCTTAGCAATGTCTGTCCGAATTGTGGTGGCGGCTTTTGCACGCGTCCGGTGCGCCCGGCACATCATTGGAAAGCCAACAATTTCCTTGGAAAGTATCCAGCGTCGACAACGGTCACGTATCGCCCGGTGGATCGTGCTGCGCATGCACAGCTCGTCGAGAAAACAGGAAAGATCTCGCCAGAACAGCGCTAAGTCCATTCTGTATTTCAGGACCACGGAATGCAACAACGCCTTTCACGATCGTGAATGTTTTTCCAATCGATAAACGAGTACCGGCATTTTGCAGATCGATAGCAGCTTGGTGGTCACACTGCCGAGCAGTAGTTGTTCCCAACCACTACGTCCGTGCGAGCCGATGAAGATCAGATCGCAATGATGCTGTTCCGCCGTCTCGACGATTGCCTGTGCCGTCCGGTCCGACCATGCCACGACACCACGGTATTTCAATCCTGCCGCCTCTGCGGCGGTGCGGATCGCGGCGAGATAGTTTTCGCCAATTTTGCGCGTCGAGGTCAGATATTCATCTTCGCTGGGATAGGTCGGCGGGATGATGTCCATGCTGACCGGATACTGATATTCGGATGCCACATACACACCGATCACCTCAGCGTCACATTGCTGCGCGAATTCGATACCCACTTTCACCGCCGCAGTTGCGTGTTCTGAGCCGTCGGTCGGGATGAGAATTTTCCGGTACATGGTGTTCCTCTGATGGGGCGAGATGGACAGGGTGGTACTGAGAAAAGCCTTCTTCAATATAGGGAAAACACCACGCCAACGGCATGTATTACGGTTGATGCAGGTCAACAAGGTCAGAAAAAAACACGACATTGAGCAACAATGCCGGTTGTTGATGGGTGATCAGAGGCGCTGCGCCGTCATCATACGTTCATGCAGATGTCATTCCGTCGTCATAAACGCGCCGTAGCATGCCTTCTATCTTTTGGCTGCCTACATCATCACTTCAAAAAGGATTTTCCCTCCGATGGACGATTTCACCAGGAATGGTTTGCCGGCCACGACGCAAGTGTCCAACAGTCCCTCCTTCGATCGTGTGCTGCAGGCGCGTCTGAACCGCCGCACGCTGCTAAAGGGAACATTCGGGTTTGCCGCTACCGCCTTCTTCGGTAACGGCATTGTCGCTTGTGGCGAAGGCACTGCTGCTGCAGCTGCAACTGCCAGTCCGACAGTAGAAAGTAAGACGCTGAAGCTGAATTTCAATGCAATTGCCAAGAGCCTGGCCGACGTGGTTAGCGTACCTGCCGGCTACACCGCAACGGTACTGTACCGCCTTGGCGATCCGATCGCCGCCGGCGTGGCCGAATATAAGAACGACGGCACCGACAGTGCCACATCGTTCGCCCAGCGCGCGGGCGATCATCACGACGGTATGCATTTCTTCGGCCTCGGAGCGGATGGCAGGTACAGCGCTGATACCAGCGATCGCGGCTTGTTGGTGATGAATCATGAAGCAATCACACCCGCCTATCTCCATCCGAATGGTGCGACAACGGTCAACGGTGTGCGCACAGTCAACGAGGAGGTGATCAAAGAACTCAACGCGCATGGCGTCAGCATCATCGAGGTTTACAAGAGCGGTAACCGTTTCCTCTACAAGAAAGATTCCAGCTTTAATCGCCGTATCACGACGTTTACCGACATGGCGCTGGCTGGGCCGGCGGCAAAGACACCATCCATGGTCACTGCATATTCACCCGATGGATCGAAGACGCGCGGCACAGTGAACAACTGTGCCAATGGCTACACGCCTTGGGGCACCTACCTAAGCTGCGAAGAAAACTGGGCAGCTTACTTCCGCCGCATCGCCGCCACCGATAACGCGTACCGCACAGCCAAGGAACTGACTTCCTTCGCGCGCTACGGCATTGCCGGCAACGGCCGTGAACTATGGGCCACCGCTGTCGCAACCGATGCAACCGACACCTCCTTCTCGCGTTGGAATGCGATGAAAACCGGCACATCGACTGACGGCAGCGACGACTTCCGTCATGTCGCCAATACCTATGGCTGGGTGGCCGAAATTGACCCGTTCAATCCCGCCTCGATACCGAAGAAACGTACTGCACTGGGCCGCTTCGCGCATGAAGGCGCATGGCCAGGCCCTGTAGTCGCTGGCAAGCCGCTAGTCTGGTACATGGGCTGCGATGCGCGTAACGAATACATCTACAAGTATGTATCGAATGCCGTGTGGGACCCGGCCGATGCTACCCGAGGCATGGCGGCGGGCGACAAATATCTCGATGACGGCAAGCTATACGTGGCAAAATTTAACGACGATGGCAGTGGTGAATGGCTTGAACTGAAGTTCGGCAGCAACGGCATCACCGCATCTAACACAACCTATCCTTTCGCCGATCAGGCTGATGTGCTGATCAATACTTGCATCGCAGCGGACGCTGCGGGTGCGACAAAGATGGATCGGCCCGAGTGGGGCGCCGTCAATCCCCTCAATGGTGAAGTCTACATGACGCTCACCAATAGCAATGCGTCGAATCGCACGCTGGCTTCGACCGAGGCTGCCAATCCGCGCTTCTACAACGACCCCAAGGGCGACAGCGCTACTGCGCAGAAGGGCAACCCCAACGGTCACATCATCCGCTGGGCAGAAAACAACGGTGATGCGAGCGCAACCAGATTTACGTGGGACATCTTTCTGTTTGGTGCGCGTTCGACCGCCGATGCAGACAATATCAATATATCGAGCCTTACCGCTGCCAACGACTTCTCCAGCCCAGACGGCCTGTGGTTTGCCAGAAGTACCGGCCTACTGTGGGTACAAACTGACGACAATGCTTACACTGATGTGACTAACTGCATGTTGCTGGCAGCCGTGGCCGGCAAGGTGGGCGACGGCGGCAAGAAGACCATCAACAATGTGGACGGCAGCAATACCAAATCGGTCGATACCTGGGTCGGTGCGCCATTGGGAGAAACCAACCTACGCCGCTTCCTGGTAGGGCCGAAAGAATGTGAAATCACCGGATTAGCCGAGACACCAGATGGCAAGGCCCTCTTCGTCAACATTCAGCATCCAGGAGAAGACACGGCGCCCGACTTCAGTGATCCTTCCAGCTTCGGCAGCCACTGGCCAGACGGAGGCAATGCACGCCCGCGCTCGGCCACACTCGTCATCACGAAAGACGACGGCGGCCAGATCGGCGGCGGTTTGGCATAACCCCTTGCAAGGCTTGCTGTGCTTAGCTTTTCGGTGCTCGATGCAGGGCAATCACGTCACGCTCTACACGGACCAAGTTCTGCCCCGCGTCGACGACAACATCAGCGCCGTTAAACGAGGGAAGCGTGAGGAGCACGACTGCGTCAGCGATGTCTTCAGGTGTGGCGATGTATCCCAATGGGGTCGAATGCTTGCTTGCGTATGCAAAGTCTTGCTCTGTCTGATCGCCACTTTGGCTGAGTAACCCAGGATAGATCGCATTGACGCGCAGCACTGGCATGGCGGAGACCGCCAGCATCTTCGTCATGTAGCCAAGACCAACCTTTGAGACCGTGTAGGTGAAGTTGTCCGGTTGAAAATTGTCGCGCACCTTTTGATCGACAATGTTGATGACAACACCTTCCTGGTTACGTGCCTTCGCTTCTTTGTAAAAAGCTTGCGTTAGCAGGATCGGCGCGCGGCAATTTACCTGCCAAGCATGGTCGAGTGATGCTGCCTCGAAGTCATCCAGATGGTCGGCCAAGAAGGTACTGGCGCAATTCACCAGAACATCGAGTCGGCCAAAATGTGCATAGACGCGTGCGATGAGCTCTGACAGCGATGCCGCCTCTGCCAGGTCGGCCTGAATGGCGATCGCGTTGCCACCCATGCCCTCGATGGCTGCCACCGCAGCATCTGCCTCTTGTTCTGAAGAGCCATAATGTACCGCGATGCTATAGCCCTCACGCGTAAAGCGCTCAGCGATTGCGCGACCTGTCCGTTTGGCCGCCCCGGTTACCAATACAATTTGTTTATCCATCGTCATTCTTTCTTCATCGCGAATCCCCCTTGATGCCGTCTCCATTCCGAGGGATCAAGCAACAACGGCGCGCACGTCGTCTTGCGGACGGATTTTATGTCACGGTTTGCTTCAATGCGCGCTTTAACGGGTGGTCGCTGCCTTCGCAAATGCTTCGCTGGTTGTCCCGCTCAGATGGGCACGCAGCCACTTGTGCGCAGGACTTCGCGTATCGCGCTCGTGCCAAAGCATGTCCACGTGCACGTCTGGCAGGTCGAATGGCAGTTCCTTGGTGATCAGTGCCTTGGTAATGCCAGTGGACGCGATCAAGTGGCGTGGCAGCACCGTGATCAGGTCGGATGTGGCAACCACGCGTCCTGCGGTAAAAAACTGGTTCACCGTCAGCAGGATACGACGCTCACGTCCGAGCTTCCCCAGCGCATCATCGACCAGGCCGTGCGCGCGTCCGGAAAAGCTCACCAGCAAGTGGTTTGCCTCGCAATAGTTATCAAGTGTTAATTCACTGTTAGCCAGCGGATGATCCTTACGCATCACGCATACATAACGGCCGGAATATAGTTGCTCATGCCGGATCTGTGAAACCGATGAACCCTGCCCCCCGGTCAACTGGGCAACAATGCCCGGAAAGAAGCCGATCGCAAGATCGATGTCACCACGCAACAGCATGGGCCGCGGTTCGCGCGTGGTAAGCGGCACCATGCGTATTGTCAGTCCAGGTGCTTCACGCTCAATAGAACGTACTAAAGCCGGTAGCCACAGCGCCGCCGTCGCATCGGCCATTGCCATGCGAAAGGTGTGTTGTGCTGTGGCGATATCAAAGTTTTTTTCCGGTGCAATCGCCTCCTCCAATGCCGACAAAGCCTGGCGCACTGCCGGCCATAGACTTTCTGCCCGAAGCGTCGGCTTTACGCCATGGGCAGTGCGGATTAGCAAGTCGTCGTCCAAGGCATCGCGCAAGCGTCTCAGGGCATTGGATACAGCAGGTTGCGTCATCGCCAAGCGGTTGGCCGCCCGGGTCAGATTTTGTTCCGTCATGACTGCATCGAAAACGCGTAACAGGTTCAGGTCCAGGGTCAGAAAGCTCATGGGTTGGGCATTTGACTAGTGATTGAAAGAAAATACAAATGAGATATTCAAAAAAATTATAACGGATATGTTAAATGGAAATTGGATTTATAACTGGCAAGTGCATATACTGCAATGCAACAAAGGAAAAAATCCATTGCATTCAAGCAGTTGGATATTAACAAGGAGTAAAAAATGTCTATTTTGTCTGTTGCATTGCCTGCTGCATCCGCTTTGCCGGTTCTTCAAGCTACCGCCGCTAACGCTGCGCGCGCGACACGTTCGCTCTTGCGTTCAGCAATGCTGATCTTCTCGGGGTTGGTGTCCCGAACAGGTTGGTTATTCAATGGAGGTGCGTATACTACGGAGGAGCGTATGGCCCGCCGCAATTTGCGCAGCGCCACCGTGCTCAATAGTATGGCGCGTGACCTCGACTCTTATTATCCGACGCTGGCCGCTGAGTTGCGTTTGATGGCTGGGAGCGAAAAATGAATTTCTTAGACGGTACGCTGCTCATTATCACCGGCATCGCATTTTTAGTCCGGTTTGTCATGATTAAGAAAGTCTGGATCACTGGGAGGGCGGTGCAGACCGCCCCATTGACCGCCTGAGCTCTTCACGTTCTTTTATTTCCTCGGGCTTCATTGACTTTGTCATTGCATCGGCGGCGTTGGTATCTTGAGGCATCTGCCCGATACGTCGCGCCTCATCAGACTGCTGGTCAAAGTTCTGCTCCTCCGCAATGGAAAAGCGGTCGTCCTGCTCCTCTGATGCAGAGAATTTCGCGCCATGACTTTCAATTAATGCCTTGAAACGCGCCAAATCCTGCTCTAAGCGGTGACTCATTGCCGTTTCGACGCTATCGGCCGAGGCGCCCGCAATCTGTCCCGGTTCGGATTCGATCGTTAATGTCACCCGCGCCTTTTCCGCGCCCACTGGTTGCAGCTCTACCCGGCCGGCATTGGCGGGGCCGCTGGTACTGCGCCAGGCAATGCTGCGGTCCAGTTGCTGCTCGGTAATTTCTGCATCCCATTCCACGCGTCGGTTTTCTCTGCGCGCCCACCAGTGCAGATGCGTGCCATCGAGCTGTCGCACGATCTCCACGTCTTGCATGAAGCGCGGATACTCTTCGAACTGTGTGAGCTGGTGGTAGGCGGTATGTACCGGCACACCGACTTCGATTGATTGCTGAATCCTTGCCATGATGGATCTCCTTGTCTTGAGGGGCCACTACATTGGCGCGGCATGATGCGAACCCGCACGATGTATCTTCAGAGTGCAAGTTGTACGACAAGTTGCTTAGGATTAGCGCCGAAAGAACCAGATCAGGAGCGAGACGAGTACCGAGATGACCACGCTGGTCATGATGGGAAAGTGAACGCTGAATCCTTCGCGCACAATGTGGATGTCACCAGGCAAGCGCCCCCAAGGCAAGCGTGAAAGCCACGGCCATGCTAGGCCAGCGACAAGCAAAATGAATCCGGCAATAATAAGAAAGCGCTGCATCGGAACAAATCCCCTCTCAGCTCCGTCACTTCTTTGATACGGCGGTTGCGCCAGGATTCCCCAGGGGCGAAGACCGCCATGGCCTGGAGGAAAATGCAATGGAGCGACAGACAAAATTCAATCTTTGGTATCTGGCCTTCGCTTTTTTCGGCATCATGCTGTTGCGCGATGCGTGGGTGTTGCACCAGGTAGAACCCCTGCCCTACAGTGTTTTTCTGCAGGAACTGAAAACTGGCAATGTCGAGGAAATCTCGGTGGATGCTAACCATATCCGCGGTACGTTGCGCAAACCACTCCAAGAGGGCAAGCGACAGTTTGTTACCACACGCGTGGAAACGGACCTCGCACGCGATCTGGCGCAATACGATGTGCGCTTTACCGGTGTCATACAAAATACCTTCTTCCGCGATCTATTGAGCTGGATCTTACCGGCAGTCATTTTCATCGGGCTCTGGATGTTCTTATTCCGCAAGATTGCAGAAAAGAACGGACTTGGTGGCGGTTTTCTTTCTATCGGCAAGAGCAAAGCCAAAGTCTATGTCGAAACCGAAGTCAAGGTGAGCTTTGATGATGTGGCCGGTGTGGATGAATCAAAAGAAGAATTAAAAGAAATCGTAGCGTTTCTGAAGGACCCAAAACGCTACGGCCGCCTTGGCGCGCGCATTCCCAAAGGCGTGCTTCTGGTAGGGCCTCCTGGTACGGGCAAGACCCTGCTTGCTCGCGCGGTCGCTGGCGAGGCCGGCGTCCCCTTTTTCTCGATCAATGGTTCCGAGTTTGTTGAAATGTTCGTTGGTGTGGGTGCCGCGCGCGTGCGCGACTTATTCGAGCAGGCAAGACAAAAGGCACCGGCGATTATTTTCATCGACGAACTGGATGCTTTGGGCCGGGCGCGTGGCGCCTATGTCGGCGGACATGATGAAAAGGAGCAGACGCTCAATCAGTTGCTTGTGGAAATGGATGGCTTCGACCCCACCTCCGGTCTGGTACTACTGGCCGCGACGAATCGTCCGGAAATTCTTGACCCAGCCCTATTGCGTGCCGGACGTTTCGACCGGCAGGTTCTGGTGGACCGACCGGACAAAGTGGGACGCCTCGCGATCTTGAATGTGCACGTCAAGAAAATCAAAATTGCTCCCGACGTCGATAAAGAAAAAGTCGTTGCCTTGACGCCGGGGTTTTCTGGCGCCGATATCGCCAACCTGATCAACGAAGCAGCGCTGCTGGCGACGCGCCGCGGGCATGACGAGGTCTCGATGGACGACTTCACCAGCGCTATTGAACGCATTGTCGCCGGGCTGGAAAAGAAAAATCGCGTGCTCAATCCGGAAGAACGCCGGATCGTCGCCCATCATGAAATGGGGCATGCTCTGGTGGCGATGTCGTTACCTGGTAGCGATCCTGTGCATAAGGTGTCCATTATCCCGCGCGGCATTGGCGCTCTTGGCTACACGATGCAGCGTCCCACCGAGGACCGTTTCCTGATGACGCGCAAGGAACTGGAAAACAAGATGGCGGTGCTGCTTGGCGGACGGGCTGCCGAACATATCATCTTCGGTCATTTGTCTACGGGAGCAGCGGACGATCTGGCCAAAGTCACCGATATCGCACGCAGTATGGTGATGCGCTATGGGATGGATCGCAAGCTCGGCCACATAGTCTACGATGAAGAGCGGCCGGCGTTTCTCGCCGTGCCGCAGGCAGTTGATCACCGGTCGCGTACCTACTCCGAAATGACAGCGCGCGAAATTGATTGCGCGCTGCGCGACATCGTGGAAAAGGCGTTTGCCAACGCCGTAGATATCCTCACTCGACAACGCCATCTGCTTGAACAGTCCGCACGGCGGCTACTGGAAAAAGAGACCTTGAACGAGGAAGAACTGACCAGCCTGCGCAATACCTTGCTCGCAGCGGCATAGGAAAGGCAGCAAATTGAGAGCGGATAGTGCCTTGTCCCATCTCTACGACAATGAAGCTTGCATCCTCACCATGCAGGATGGCACGCAACGCGAGGCACGCTGGAACAAACAGAATTGGTGTTTTTTACTTTCTGTCGGCGGGCTGCCGACAGTATGCCGATTTGAAGACATTAAGGAATGGCGGCCGGCGTCGATCAAACCTGCCTGAGGGAAAAAGACGCGATGTCATGTCACGTTATAACGGGAGATTGGTATTAGTTATTAACGGGCATTGCTGCACACAACTTGACGAACTGGTCGGTGATCTCACCTACCTCGTTGTCCGCTACGGTATCTGCCAATGCTTGTAAAGAGTGTTGATTGTATTTCTCTTGAAGCTGAGCAATCGCTGCCTGGAATTGCGAAAATTTAGGTTGTACTTCCGCAGGCACCTCATCTTCCCGTAATCGACTCAGAAGATACACTTCAGCACTTGCGAGCCATTGTCGTTGGCGTCCGTTGAGATCGGACAAAGCGCGCATTGCCTTGCCAAATTTGTATTCAGCGTATGACATTGTTTGCCCCCATTGACGCGGTGAACAGGTAGGTAACGGGGTTATTACACACCAAAGAAAGTCAGAGCGCCATGCCATGCATATGGGATATACGTGGCGTATCTTCTCGCATATATTGTGCCGGTCTCCTCCAGGTCCTTATAGGTTGGATTCCGCCCGCACCATGAATTGTGTGGGCTTTTTTTTCTATGCTCGGCGGGACCCCATTCACTTGGAGAGGAAACAGTCCTCAGCGTACTCAATGATGTAGAGGACCGCGAGCTAACTGCCTCGTTATCCGATCTGGGTCTTTACATCCGGTTGTGTTGCTTTTCGCCGTGCCCCTCTCCCAAAAGGAGCACCTAAATTTTATTGAATAGAGCGTTCAACTAATTTGTATTTTCGCCATCATTAAAATTAGGTAACATTAATAAAATATAAACATAAGGATGAGTATTCTCTCGTCCACCGAAAGGGACTGAAATGATAAAAAAAAGTTTAGGAAGGACTGTGCTGGCATCCGCCTGGACGGCAGCAATGGTGTGCGGTTGTGGAGGTGGGGAAAGTAATGAGACAGCGTCATCCCAAACTTCCCAAACCTCTCAAACGGCTTCCTCGACTGAATTGGCTAGTGACGGAATTCCGGCCGCCACTAGCCTGTCGGGCGACCCCATCATCGCCAAGGTTACCCTTGAAAGCACGAGTAGTTATGAACAGAATAAGGTGCCATTTACCTTTGGCCAAATATTCAAGCCCGGCGCCGCTTCAAAGTCAGTTCAGTTGATGGGTGTATTGTCTGATGGGTCCTCTGTGCCACTCCAGAGCGATGTGAAGTCCGTATATTCTGATGGCTCGATCAAACATGCGGTGATTTCTGGTGTGTTGCCGCAATTGTCCGCTGGCCAATCCGTCGCACTTTCCTTGCAGGCGGGACAACAATCAACAGACGGCTCTTGTGCCGAGGCGGCCAAGCTGATTACTGCCGGTTTCACTGCTGAAGTGAATCTGACCATCGCGGGAAAGCAGTACCGTGCACGGGCACAAGATGCCTTGCAATCCGGTACGACCAAAACTTGGCTATGCGGTACTACAGCGACGGAATGGATCACCAGCGCACCACTCACCTCTCTCGATCCGGCTGATTTGGGCACACAAGACCCGCATCTTACGGCGCGCTTCGCGATTCGGCAGTATCCCGGCACACAGTCGGCAAAGGTCGATGTGATTGTCGAAAACACTTGGGCATATGACTCGAGCCCGCAAAATATAACCTATGACGTAAGCGTGAATGTCGGAGGCAAGCCTGTTTATGCCAAGACCGGCCTGACGCATTACAGCCGCGCTCGATGGAAGAAGACGTTCTGGTGGGGAAGCTCGCCAGAAGTTATCCCTCCGCAAACCTGTGCTGATTCAACGTCCTCGTCATGCAGCACTCTCACCGCAAGCACGGATCCGGCTCCAAAGTTGCATATTCGCCATGATCCAACGTATCTCATGGCAACCGGTGCGGTGCCGAATTACGATCCGAGCGTCGTGATTTCTCCATCGGCAATTTCGACTATCGCCACGGCTTATTCTGGTACCAAGACAGAGCCGATGAATGCGGGCTTGGCCCAACCCTATATGCCAACGACGGGTGGGCGTCCGGACATTGGTCTGCTACCGGGCTGGACGGTTTCGTATCTTCTGAGTCAAGACCGGACCGTGAAGAATGCGATGCTGGGAACGGCTGATCTGGCTGGTACGTTTTCGATCCACTACAGGGACAAGAAGACGGACAAGCCAATTAGTATCGTGGACTATCCGTACATGACCCTGCTTGGAAGATATGGCGATACGTACAATCCCACCACCAAGCAGTATGAGGCCTTTGCGCCATGTGCAGGAACGTGTACGAACCCCAATACGGCGGACACCGCACATCAGCCATCGTTTTCATTCCTACCGTATTTGATTACCGGGGATTACTACCATCTGGAAGAACTGGAATTCTGGGTGGCGTACAACATGTTCTCCAGTAATCCGGGCTACCGTAATAAGTCAGAAGGTCTGATTTATTCCAACCA
>CBHCMF010000069.1:0-20575 GCA_965974465.1 uncultured Noviherbaspirillum sp. | reverse complement strand
TATCGCCTCCGTCATTCATCTGGCTGCGTTCTACGATTTCTCCGGCGAACCGCATCCCATGTACGATGAGGTGAATGTCAAAGGCACGCGGCGCCTGTTGCATGCACTGCAGTCCTTTGACGTCGAGCAGTTCATCTATGCCAGCACCATGCTGGTCCATGCGGCGACGGAACCGGGCCAGCCGATCAATGAGGATTCTCCGCTCAAACCGGCTTGGCCGTATCCGGAATCTAAACTCGAAAGTGAGCGCATGGTGGCGCTTGCACGTGGGCATATCCCGGCACTCACGCTGCGTATCGCTGGCGTATACACTGATGACTGCGAAGTGCCTTCGCTCGCTTACCAGATTCAGCGCATCTACGAGCGCCAGATGTTGAGCCGGGTATTTCCCGGCGACGCCTCGCACGGGCAGTCTTTTGTGCATATCGAGGATGTCGCCCGTGCGTTTCGCGCTGCGGTCGATCGCCGCGCACAATTGCCCGAGGACACCGCGATCCTCATCGGTGAGCCAGTGACCGAAAGTTATGAAGCGCTGCAAAACCTGATTGGACGATTGGTGCATGGCCAAGCCTGGGAAACGCGAGAGATCCCCAAGAGTGTGGCGGCTACTGGCGCCTGGTTGCAGGATAAGATGGAAGATGTCATTCCGGACGCAATCGACCGTGGTGTCGAACCATTTATTAAGCCTTTCATGGTGGCGTTGGCCGACGACCATTATGAACTGGATATCTCGCGGGCGGAACGCCTGCTTGGCTGGCATCCTGTGCATATGCTGCGCCGTAGCCTGCCGGTCATCATCGGCAAATTACGTCAAGATCCAGTGCAATGGTACAAGCGCAACAAGATTCCCGTGCCACTATGGATGGAAGAAACCCATGATGAGGGCGCACCAAGCCCGAGCAGCATTGCAGAGTATCATGCGCTGGACCGCGCCGAGCACCAGCAGACGCTGTGGTGTCACTTCGCGAATATCGCACTAGGAATGTGGCTGATCTGCAGTCCTTTCGTGTTTGGTCTTGTTCAGAACTGGCTGCTGCCTCTGGAAATAATAACCCCCACCGGGCGTGGGCTGGTGTATTCCGATACGTGGATGACCATGAGCGAGGTAATCACCGGCGCACTGATCGTCGTGTTCGGATTACTATCGCTGTCGCGCGATGCTGGTTGGGCGCGCTGGACGGTCGCTACGCTCGGATTGTGGCTGTTGTTTGCGCCATTGCTATTCTGGACGCCCAGTGCCGCAGCCTACGCCAACGACACGCTGGTCGGCGCATTGGTTATCGCATTCGCGGTGGCGATTCCGCCGGCGCCCGGCATCAATCCCATCGCGCGCGTGTCCGGCCCCGATGCACCGCCAGGCTGGGATTACAGCCCGTCCGGATGGACTAACCGCTTGCCTATCATCCTGCTCGCATTTGTCGGGCTGTTCATCTCGCGCTATCTTGCCGCATATCAGCTCGGCCATATCGATGCAGCATGGGATCCTTTCTTCGGCGACGGCACGGAGCGCATCATTACCTCGTCAGTCTCTGAAGCATGGCCGGTGGCAGATGCCGGCCTCGGGGCGACAGTTTATGTGTTGGAAATCATCACCGGGGTGATCGGTGACAAACGCCGCTGGCGCACGATGCCGTGGTTGGTTCTATTGTTTGGCATCCTGATTGTGCCGCTTGGTGCCGTCAGCGTATTCTTCATCATCATTCAACCGGTGGTGATCGGCACTTGGTGCACGCTGTGCTTGGTCGGTGCATTGGCGATGCTGTTGCAGATTCCTTATTCCTTCGATGAGATCCTGGCAACGCTGCAGTTCTTGCGTCTGCGACGCCAACAGGGAAGGCCCTTATGGTACCTGTTGTTACGGGGGGATTCCATGACTGGCGGCAGTGCAGACTATTCTGACAATTTCGAGCAGCCGGTCCGGGCAATCTTGCGCGAAATGCTGGCGACCGGTGTTAGCGTTCCATGGACGCTCATGATGAGTGCGTTGATCGGTGTGGCACTCATGTGCACGCGCCTCCTGTTCGACACATCGGGTGCCGCGGCTGACAGCGATCACATTGTCGGTTCACTGGTGGTGACCTTCTCGATCATGGCATGGGGTGAAGTCGCGCGTCCTCTGCGTTTTGCCAATATCGGTTTTGGCGCATGGGCCATTGTCGCACCTTGGATGATCAGCGGCTACCTGGGTATTGGCGCAGCAGCATCGGTGCTTTTCGGTATTGCGCTTGTGTGGTTGGCACTTCCACCAGGGCGTATCGCGTCGCATTTCGGAAAATGGGACCGGATTGCACATCTCAGTCTCCACCTTCCTCGTTGGCATTGGCATGCGCGGCCTTAGCGCTATTCCATTAAAGATCTCATTACGCCACATTTTTTGCGCGGTGGATTTCTAATGGCAATAGAAGCTAAGGCCATGGTAATGGATGCTTTAACTGGAAGGCAAAGGCGTTTTTTTAATCGTATGTTCCCTCTTCATACGTTTCAGCTACTTTCGCTATTTGGAAATCACCTATTGCTCCGCCGTGAGTTCCTCATTAGATATTGTTTTTCTCTGCCATTGAGCAGCTTCGAACGAACGTATTTCTGCATCCCTATATCGACGTAAGATCATTCTTTTCATTGTTTCATTTCGACGACTCAGTCTCGAATGCCAGCGTGCATGCTTAGAGAATAAATTCTTCTCTTCTTCATCAAAACATGCGTGCTTTCTTTTTAAGAGTCATGCATGGAAAGTCTAGTAGGTCTCTCATTAGGATAGATCAATGTCCGCTTGTTGAGGCTTACGTAATCTCTATTCCCATGCGAATTCATTCAATCGCTCCTTCTTCAGGTTAAGCGATCCTACTGTGCCTACTCAGAAATGATGAGTGTTGTACACATAGCGTAGTAGGTCATCTCAGTAAATACGTTTTAAAAAGGGAAAGCATGAAGTTTTCCAGAGGCCACAATACTTATCTAATCAACGAGCTGACGCTTGCGGACTGTGATGCCGTGGCATCGTGGTTTGACCATGCTCATGTTCACAAATGGTTCGATTTTGGAATGGGACGGCAGAAGTTGGATGCCGTGTCTCTTCGAATGATGTCTACATCGCCTGATCACTTCGTACGGATCATCGTGGATGATCAAAGCCGACGTCATGCAGTCTGCGGTTTGCAACAAGTCCGTAATCCATTTCGTGTGGCGCAGTTCTGGGGGATTCGACAAATGGTTCGTCCTCCTGCACCGGTTCGTCATGTGGAGGCTGTTCGGGTGGTGTTTCGTCAGGCATTTGAAATGTTCGAGCTGTCATCCATACAAGCATGGGCAGTGGAGGGCAACGTGAAGTCGATTCGACTACTTGAGCAGCTGGGTTTTAAACAATGCGGACGCCTGCGCCGGTGTCATCCTATCAATGGCATGTTCCTTGATCGAATCATGTATGACCTTCTGCCAGAAGAATTTGAATTGGAGCCATCCATGGACGAAGGGACGGGCAACATGAGCCATGCATCCATCACCGATGAGGAAGTAAATCATGGATAAAAACGAAACACGAAAGCTAGCGCCGATACACTCTGTTTTCGGCATTCTTGCTCCTCCCATTGCCGTTGCGTTTGCGATCTATTGGCATACGGCGTTCGGTGTGCCCGTAAGAGACTTCGACATAGTGTTGCTAGTTGTTTTCTATAGCATCAGCTTAATCGGCATTGAGGTCGGCTACCACAGATGCTTTTCACACCGTGCATTTGAAGTTTCTCCCAATGGAGCGCGCTTGTTATTAGTGATGGGATCCATCGCGTATCAAGGCGCTTTGTTTTGGTGGGTATCCACACACCGTCAGCATCATGCGAAAACAGATAGAGAAGGCGACCCGCATTCACCCAACCTGCATGATGGGACGCTGACTTCCAGAATCAAAGCAGCAATCTGGGCGCACTATCTTTGGGCAATGTTTCACGAAAAACCCAGCGAAACACGCAAAGTGCCGCCTGTCTTCGATTTGCTCAAGCGGAGAGAAATCTGGACTTTGGAGCGCTACTACCAGTGGATTGCAATAGCGGGACTGATTCTGCCTGGCGTGATCGGGTTAATGTATGAGCCAAGCTTGCAAAGCTTTATATCCGGCGTGTTATGGGGCGGACTTATTCGCGTGTTTGCGGCATCCAATGCTTTCATGTTGCTGAACTCATGCGGACACCTCGTTGGCACCAGGCCCTATGCAGCGCAGGGATCCCGTAATAACGGCATATTGGCGCTTTTCACTTTCGGCCAAGGATGGCACAACAACCATCATGCATTTCCACGCGCTGCCTGCTTATGGCTGCGCCCATGGCAGTTCGATCCAGGGTATCTGATTATCAGATTAATGATGATCCTTGGACTCGCGCATTCACCGCAGTTTGCTCAAGAGCAGAGCCGTAACGGTATCAATGAGTATGAGGTGTCTCATGATTGAGTTGGTGCTAAGCGCCTTGGTGGCGTCGGACGATACATTGCTGCAGTCAAGCAAGCACCCGCTTTCTGCAACCGGATCCTGGACAGCCAGACTTGCGGAATTGATTGATATGAGCGAAAAAGAAGCGCAGTCATTCATCACGAAATCGCCACTATCCGTACTCGAAAAAATAAACGGTTCATCTCTCGCAGATCTGAATGCCTACGTACTGTACGGTCTGTGTCTAGGTGATGCAATGCTCAATGCATCGCTCGATTTTGCGCGTTCCCGCATAACGTTTGGAAAGCCTTTGCTATCGCATCAGGCGGTGGCCTTACGCATAGCCAACGTCTATCTGAATCTGCTCGCTATCGAACAAGTACTCAATGCGTATCAACATGATCTTCCAGACATCGATGCTGAACAACGCCGGCAGTATTTGCAACACGCGGCTGAACTGCTGTTGGAAATTCTACGAAATACCGCACAAGTGATGGCCGGTCATGGATATGTAGACAATGAGCGGTTTGGTGAAATACACGAAGCGGCATTTTCTGTCGTGAGAATTCTAGTGCGAACAACGTAAATCGCCGTCTCGCACACACAAGCCCTATATTTTTTGTACCAGTAGCGAGCAGGTTGGAAGAAGGCAAGTCTTCGATTGCCTTCTTTGCTTGCGCAAATATCAGAAATTAAGACGGCAGTTGCCTGTTGTGAGCTCCTTTTCCTTCAAGGACTGGGAGCACAAAGGTGCTGTGTCTCCTCAGTTGCTAACGTTTGTTGAGATGAAAACGTCGTAACCAGTAAAGGGAAGAAATGGCAGCATTAGTCACGGTTTCCTCGGGTAGAAAGAAATACGAAGGAAAACAATACATGGTCAATGCGTTGCAAGACGTCAGTCTGTCATTGCAGCGTCAAGAGGTTGTTGTGCTAACCGGGCCGTCAGGTAGTGGCAAGTCGACGCTTCTTAATGTCATCGGTGGTATTGAGAAACTTGACCAAGGTGAACTGACGTATGTGTTTTCGGATTCGTTTTCCTGTCGGGACCTCAATGAAGCGTTACGCCTGAAATATATGGGATTTGTATTCCAGGACTTCGGCCTGCTACCGCTGTTAAACGCTATCGATAACGTGGCATTCCCGTTGCAGTTAAAAGGGCATTCAAGAGTCGAGCGGCGTCGCATGGCGGCGGGTCTTCTGGAACAAGTGGGTCTATCCGGTGTCGCGCATAAGTCGGTTAGCTTTCTTTCTGGCGGTGAACGGCAGCGTGTTGCAATCGCTAGAGCGCTGGCTAATTCGCCGGAAATCATTTTGGCAGATGAGCCAACAGCCAACCTGGACGAAGCCAATGTAAGAGTGGTGCTTGAACTGCTGCGAAATTCCTGTGAGCGCTACGGCACGGCTGTCCTCATGGTCAGTCATGATTCACGTTGTGCCTCAGTGGCGGATCGTCATTTGCAGCTTAAGGATGGTCGTCTGAGTCATATTCGGGGGAATGAGCAATGATCTCACCAGCGATTCTCCAGCAAGCGTTTTACAACGTTATCGCCAACAAACGCAGAACGCTATTCGTGCTTTTTTTGATTGGTATCAGCGTGTGTGCGCTCCTGCTGATGAATGCATTTGTCAACCGCGTTTATTGGGGAGTACGTGAGTCCGTTGTGCGAAGCCAAACGGGACATTTGCAAATCATGAGTAAAAAGTACGACCTGATGCGAAATGTGGAATCAAGTCAGACGCTATTTGAACCCAATGCGACATTGTTAAACGAAATATCCAAAATTTCAAACGTGTTGACAGTCACGCGTCGTGTCGAATTTAAAGGACTGATTGGAAATAATAATCAGTCTACGGTGTTTACTGGGGTTGGTGTAGAGCCACGCGAGGACGCTGCTATTTCCTCTTTCGACCGTATCACAGATGGGCGGATGCTTTCTTCTTTCGATCAGTGGCGTATCGTCGTTGGAAACGGTCTCGCACATGGTTTGACAGCTGCCCCGGGCGATTCAGTCATCGTCACAACCGTGATGCCGCAAGGAGGATTAAATGCGGCTGATTTTGAAATCGTAGGCGTCACACAGAGCGATTCCGCCGATTACGATCAGCACATCATGAAAATCCCGCTAGGGGTTGCGCAAAAGCTGCTGAATACAACGAATACCTCAAAGATCGTTTTGCTTCTTGACTCGACCGACAAGACGGCGGAGGTCAAGCAAGAAATACAGAAAGTCCTTGATCGATTTGCACCAGACCTCAGGGTCAAGGATTGGCGTGAACTCAATCCGCAGTACGACAAAATCGTCGCGCTCTATTCACGCATCTTTGGCTTTATGGCCCTCGCGCTGGTTCTCGTGTCGATATTGAGCATTGGGAACGTCATGTCCATGTCATTCCTGGAACGCATCCGCGAGTTTAGCGTGATGCGAACAATCGGTATGCGGAAATCGACACTTGTGAGCATGTTAATGGCGGAAGGCGCCTCTCTCGCTCTGCTTGCCAGTATCGTCGGCATTCTGCTTGCGTGGCTAATTACTTGGGGGATCGGTCTCGTTGGTGGCATACCGATGCCTCCGCCTCCGGGCAGCAATCGCGGATTTTCGTTGTTATTAACGCTCAGTCTTCCCAGTGTGTGGCAAGTACTGTTGGCTTCCATTTTTGTTGGTATTACTGCGTGTGTATTTGTCGCTTGGCGCGCAGTGCATCTTCAACCTGCTCAGGGATTACGCCATGCTTGATGTGATGATGACATTCTGTGGTACCGCTTGTGCTCGTTGGCGCAAGGTTGTACTAATGACATTGTGGATTGCTGCATCCATGACGCAGTTAAATCCATGGTCTGCCTATGCACAGGAAAACAAGGATTGGCTTGCGGCTGCAGGGAGATACCTTTACGTCACCAAACCGACAAAATTCTCAACTGAGGTAGAGAGCTGGAAGGACGGCCAGGTCAGCGATGCCGGGAAGCTGGAGGTGTATATCGGTGATTTTCCGAAGGACAGGGATAGCGGCGCGCCAAAGATTTTACTTCGGTTTACTGAAGAAGGCATACGCAAGGGACGGCTTATCCTTTATGAAAACGAACGCGCATGGATGTACTTTCGTGGCACGAATCAGGCAATCCGTATTCCCGCAGCCGAACAGCTCATTGGCGATGCAGATGTTGCTTCTGTTCTGAATGTTGATCTGCGCGAAAGCTATTCGATCAAGCACGTCAACGTTGACTCTGGAGCGAATCCGCCAAGAGCGGTCGTTGAGTTGTCTGACAAGACCGGCAACGCACCTTATGCGAACGTCGTTCTTACACTTGACGCAAATACCTCTCGCCCAATTGATGCAAAGTTTTATTCGCTGTCCGGCAAGCTTGTGAGGACAGTGGAGTATCTGGCGTTTCAGCCGTTCCAAGGACAACATGTTTTGCAGGCGGTAAAGATTACCGCGCATTTGAATGCAAAGTCGGACTACACATTGCTCAAATATGTGGCAGTCAAATCCTATGAATTGCCGCGCCGGTTCTTTGTCCCCGCGCTTTTAAAAGACCTTTAATTCGAAACGACAAATATGTCCGCCTTTAACCATTTTGAAAACCTATTTCGCCAGCGTGAATCCGACGCCTTCGAATTCATTACGTCCCTATCAGACGAACTTTGGCGCTACAGTGGAACTGCCGACGAAACAAGACAGATTCCAGAACAAATTTTTCAAAAATTCAGTGTGCGCAAACTGAATCTGGCGTTAGTACCTAGTGCTTATGGGGGGCGCGAGGCATTTGGATCGCTCAGACGTCGCTTGATAGCGAACTTTCGCCTTGGTTATGGTGACCCTGCGTTGGCAATCGCGATGCCCGGACCTAGCTTGGCGAGCCCTCCAGTTTGCTCTTTGGGTAGTCAAGAGCAAAAAGAAAAATTCTTTGGTCAGTTCGCAGGAACGGATACGCCAACGTGGGCAGCTTTTGCGCTCACGGAGCCGCATGGCGGGTCCGACGCCACCGCATTGAAGACGCGTGCAGAGTCCATTGATGGGAAATGGCGGATTAGCGGCGAAAAGCACTATATCGGTAACGCCTTTCGTGCACGACAAGCCGTTGTTTTTGCGACGATTGACGAAAGAAGGCGTCGCTTCGGCATTCGCGCGTTTTTGGTGGATCTCAATGATCCGCGCATTAGTGTCACACCGCATCACTACATGCTCGGATTGCGCTGCGTGCAGCTGTCCAAGATCAAGCTGGATGGCGTTGAGGTCGACGGAGATCGCCTGCTGACGAATCCGGATCGTGGCGCAACCGTGGATGCTTTCGAGGGCGCCCAAAACGCCTGGGATTTTATGCGTCCTAACCTCTCTGGGATGATCTGTGGCGCCGCATATCGGGCTCTGTCCGAAGTGCTGCACGTCACAGAAAATGCCGCAGCACTTCCATCAATAGAGAACGAACGGACGACAGTGCGCGACCAGGCGATTGCGTTACGCCATCGGGTGGAAGCAGCCCTGGATGTTTGTTTGAAAGCGGCCAATGAGTATGACCACGGCAGGATCTCTTCCATGCTTGGAAGCGCCGCCAAGGCGCTTGCTGCGACGGCAGCATTGAATGTTGCTGATTTCTTGATGCGTATTCCGGAAGCCTATCTGCAAATGCTGAAACCAGGATATCCGGATCGGTATGTGCGCAATGCACGTTCCTTCGACATCCTCGAAGGAACGGGAGAAATGCAGCGTTTGATGATTGCGCGTCAAGTCGCCGAACAACGATCGCGACGGTTTGCGGGTCTTCTTGCTCAGCTCGCCGTGCCTCAAAAGTTCTCAACGGCATCCTAATCTTCTGAAGGGCAATGGATATGTACCTCACAATTGGATCACCTTATTTTCCGGCAGACCGGCTGTCGGTCGATGAATTGGCAGCGCTGGAGCGTTTTGTCAAAGATGCGCAGGCACTCAAAAGCATCGATGGATTTGCTTCTGTCCCTGTCGGTAAGGATGGAGACAATGTCGACTACGCCATTCGTGCGTGGCAGCATCTGCGTGAGACGTCTGGCTTCGATGTCTCCAATTTGAATACGGTATTCATGCTGGGGCAAATGGAGGATGCGGGATGGGAAAGACTGCCTAACTTCCGTTTCTGCAGTGAGGCACAACTGCGTCCGCACACACGGGTTATTCAACTGAAATCCGGTAACGGCACGGCAACGATCGATGCCATCGATCTGGCGGCCAACGCCATGAATGGCCGGCAGCCGCACAGCATTGCGCTGGTGGCATCAGAAAAGGTGAATACGAGATTTGTTCGACGCAGGATCGGCAGCCTGGTGTTTGGCGACGTTGCTATCGCATGCCTGGCAACGAATGAGCCGATTACCGACCGGGCACTTACTGTCAAGCTGATCGGTCGTCCTGTCGCGTTGAGCGATCCGAGATTTTTCGAGATACGGCCCGGTGGATTGATGGGCGATACCGAATTCCTTGCGTCGGCAAGAAAGCTTTCACATCGGGCGATTGAACTGGCGCTCGCCGACGCAGATGTTCCCCTACAAGAGATTCACTTTATTTGCACTCAAAACATGAGTGAACGCTTATTGCGGCATATAGGGGAGGGCTTCCCGCTTCCTGAAAATACCCTCAGTGCACGCGCAACGGTCGCGCATGCGCCTTGTGTCGACTTGCTGGCCAACCTGTCCATCGCATGGCGTGAAAGTAGGCTGCCACGAAGCTCCCGCGTTCTCCTGTTATCTCTTGGCATGGGGTTGAGCGTTGCTGCTTGTATTGTCGAGATATCGAACGAGGTAGGCCATGGTTAAGAAAATCTTTCTTTTCGTCTTTTCCGTACTTTTCGCCCTTACCAATGCGAGCGCATACGCAGACCAGACACTGGCGCCCCGTGATGCTGACTTGAAAATGGCAATTAACGCATTGAGGGATGCCGCCGATGACGAGGCACGTCGCAATACCGCAGCCAGCTATCTGGAGCAGATGTCACGACGTTTTCCTTCCGACCCGTATGTCTCAGTCCAGCTTGCTAATGCCTACGGCATAAAGGCAAAGTTTGCTACCACGCGTGAAGCCAAGGCTGTTTGGGCCGCAAAGGCCGATGCGTTGTTAAACGACGTTATCGCGACCCATCCCCAATATCTTCTTGCCAAAGCCATGCGCGGCGTGCACATGGCCATGTCGCCGCCAGCATTGGGTTATGAGAAACAAGCTGAACAGGAGCTGCGTCGCGTCATTGATGCGCGGCCTGCTGCACCAAGCGAAGACGATACCGAAGCTGCTGTAGTGAGTTATCTCTTTCTTGCTCGGCTTTACGACAGACAGGCAAAGTCGTTGCCCGGTGAGGCACAGACTGAGAAACGTAAAGCAGCTGAACAGTTACGCAGCGATTTGAAAACGCGCTTTCCGAGATTGGATCTGGGTAAGGCTGTCGCTGCGCAATGAAATTCACCTTCAACAATCAGCTTGCACGTCTGAGCTTTTGCCTGCTCGCTTGTGCGATAACTTCCGTGCAGGGCCGCTCCGCTCGCGCGGAGGACGACCTGCCATGCTGTTCCTATGATCTATGGATACGCGGCGTGATAGACAGTGTCAAATATTCATCAAGCCCGTTTCTTCGACCGGAAGACAGAGACCAAGATGATCTGTACAAACAGGCGCGCTTGGAGTTAGCTGCGCGCTCGTCAATGGATGCCGACTTTCGTTGGGTGTTTCGTGGGTACGCAAGAACGTCTAGGGCGCTGTCCTTGATGACATCGGAAAGCCCTGCTTTTCTAAAAATTCGTGAAGCTTCCATTGATATTCCAGCACAAGATGGGTATCTGACCGCAGGAAGAATTGTCGTCGGCAGTGGGGCGCTCAAAATTCGCAACCTTGTCGATTTTTTAGATGATATTTCCGTTCACACCGAGCGGCGCAGCGGCTTTCTTCCAGAAAGGCTTGAAAATCGCATTGGCAATGTGGGCGTGCAATTTGTTCATACGGGAAGCCTCGGAACGCTGCAAGCACTGTGGGCGCCGAAGATGGATTTGTCCGATAGTAACAGTGAGAGATTCGTGCTCGTGCGCGCGGCGCCGGAGTTCGGGAACAACTCGATTTCAGGCGAACTATCAGTGTTCCAATCGAATAATCGTCTTGCGTATGGATTACAAGGTGCGGTATCGCCAGTAAAAGCAATTCAAGTCTATGGCGAGCTGCGTCACGATCGCCGCTGGCCGCTTCTGAACGCGACAGCCAGTTCCGTTAGCGTACAAAAAGTGGCGGCGACACATGTCGGGTTGGGCGTGGAATATCAACCGCAGGAAGCATGGTCTGTGGCATTAGAAACGATCTATAACAATCGGCCAATTAGCGAAAATGCGATTACCGATTCGATCGCATTCTTGTCCTCAGCGTCATCGGGGAACGCAATGGCGACAATGACGTCATTGGAGAATCTATCGTTCGGCTTTCTGCAAAGGCTGTATTACGGTGGATTGATACAACATGATTGGCCAGAGCGGAAAGTATCACTGACAGCGTCTTATTTTCGCGCACAGGACGATGGGAGCGCTATTGCAACATTGCAGGCCAAGTGGGACATCAGCAAGGAAGTTCAACTATCCGCTTTTGCTAAGACCGTTACCGCACCTTCTGGGAGCGAGCTTGAATTTGCTACAGAAAAAAGGCGCTTTGGCATTGCTGCCAACATCTTTATCAAATAGTCGTCACGGAGGCTGTACTTGAAGATAGAACATATCAGTTATTGTCTGGGTGATGAACATCGTTCCATACGCGATTGGTGCGACAGAAACGGTTGTTCTGTTGAATTGCAACAGCGATTCTCCGCTTCCGGACTTGATAAATATTTTGATCACGGCGACCGAAATATCGACGAGTTAGCAATTGGCGCAGTGCGTAAGCTGCTTCGAGATACAAGTCTGTCCATGGAAGACATTGACATGATCGTGTATTTCCATACGCAGCAGAGTAGTGTGCCGGCAGGAGGACGGGACATTGGTCATCTACTCAATGACGATTTCGATGTGCGCTGTCCGTCCTTTTCGATCAGCCAACAGAATTGTGTGTCGTCCCTGGTGGCGCTCCAATTTATCCAGCGGCTATTCAACACGCAGTCGCATCTGCAACGCGTGCTGTTAGTCGGTGCAGATGCCATTGGCGTGGATGGCATGCGTAGCGTCAATGGTGGCGTTGGCTTTCATAGCGATGGGGGCGTGGCGTCCACGCTGGTTCGCGCAAGCGTCAATACTGCCAATAGTGAATTGCTCACGACTGAATTTCTGTCATTTGCCGAACACTATCGTGGAATGGACTCGCCGCCCGAACTGGCTGCGGCGCTCGACCGCCAATATTACCTTGCTACCCATAAGGTGATCTCGGCCACGTTGAAGAAAGCGGGGCTCTCTACTGGCGATCTGAGGTGGATCTTTCCCCATAACGTGAACCTGCCCGGGTGGAAGGCTATCGCCGCTGGCATCAAGCTGCCGGAGGAGCGCTTATTTACGAAAAATATCAAAGACAAATCGCATATCTATGGCTGCGATGGTCTGATCAATCTTGCTGATGCCATGTCGGCAAACGAACTTCAAAGAGGAGACTATTACCTTATCTTTTCGATGGGGTATGGTGGTTTTTTTGGAGCAGCGGCTTTTCAATACTAAGGAGTGAAAAAATGGAATATAGCATCGACGACAAACAAAAGTATGAAACCGGCGAGATCACGCGCGGGGTCATTATTAATGTGCTTGGACTTGCTATGGAACGTAGCGAACTTGGCGAAGAAACGAACTTGTTTGACCTTGGCATGGATTCCCTTTCAGTTGTGCGTCTTGTCGTCGCACTTGAAGAGGAGCTAGGCGTTCAGATCCCTGCAGATGAGTTGTCTGCCGAGCTGTTTCATCGGCTTGGTTCTTTGATTGATTTCCTGGTCGAGTTGCGAACTGTGTCGGCGAAAGCATAGCAGTTGTACACAGTAAGGGCCTGCACAGAAATAAGTTACAAAATTTATCGCTGCGCGAGCCCTAAGCATTTCGTGCTGGATCATCTACAGCACGAATATGATATGAGGCACATGTGAGGAGGCGCTCAATGATCCGTATTATGGAACTTGGCTTTGCGGTTGGGGAAGGGAAGGAGGAGTCCTCTCCTTCCACCATTAACACAACTAAGCAAGGCGAAGGGAAGTTATATGAAAAACTGCCGCTTGCACGATCCATTTATGCCAACCATACGGCATTTATCAAGAAGTATCCGGCACTGGCCGATTCGGTGGGACGCCGATTTGATCCAAAAGACCGCAGTGCAGCTGAATGGTTGCTTGAGGTGATGCGAAAGAGGGGCGAGGACAGTGTTGCTTCGTGCGCCTCACTTCAACTGATCTGCCTGGCCCATTCAACGATTTCTCCGAACGTCCTTCACGCACCTGCCGCGAGGATTAAGCATGAATTGGGAGCACGCAGAGCACTGCCGCTTGCCGTAGGACAGTCGCAAACGCTTGCGGCGTTTGTTTCTCTTCAGCTTCTTGAAGCATGGCGTGCGACATCGCCCGAACTGCCACCGCAAGCGGCGGCATTATTGGCAGCAGTTGAAAAACGTCGATCTCCTTTGATGACGCATTTCTCAAAAAACACCTTGATCAACGATGCCGTATCTTTTGCCGAAGTGCGGACGGGCGCAGGTGACGGCTTAACGTTGATGAAAGTACAGGTCGGGCAGCCGCTTCTAAGGCGGGAAGAAGAGGGCTTCGACAGTGTTCTGGACGATGGTAACAAGGATATGGCAGATCGCGTTGCCACATCTTTATGGAAGACGGTGAACAATTCGTTAGGATCCAACGCCGATGTGATTGCAGCCGGCCCTAATATCAAAGGAAATTTTGTGGAGCAGGTAATCACTGCGCTTGCAATCCTCTCTGGCGGGCGCGTGAGGCATGTTTCAGGCTTGAACGGGTTCTATATGGCCGCAGATCCGATTGCAAGCCTCCATCATTTAAATGCATTGAATGATAAAGGATTGCCTTCCCTCATCTGGTCGGTAGATCAACGTCTTGCGTTTGGGACGGCCTTATTCAATGGGCGTGTGAATTAACATGAATAGCTACTATAGCGCCCACAGCATACAAAGCACATCGGTACGTTATTTGTTCTTCTTTGCGCTGCTGTGCAACTTCATCTTTTCCTACGAGACCGCGATGGTCGAGTATGGGGTCGCCACCATTGCCGCTGAACTGAATGCCGATCCAGTGGAAGCATCCGGTTTGCTGTTTTGGAATTTTTTCGCGGCGGCAGTGGGCGTTGCCATCGCGCCCTACATCGGCTCCGGAATAAACCCGTTACGTTGTGTCCGCATTGGGGTTGCACTGGCCATCATGGTTGCCGTTATCGGCTGCATTATTCGCACTGTCATGGATTTTAGTTTGGTGCGGATTGCGCTTGGGCTGCTTTATGCCAATGTCAGCGTATTCCTTGCCGCCTTTATTGGACAGTCAACTACCGCTAATGAAAGAACAGCGGTATTTGGCGGCACCGGCATTGGGATTGGATTGGGATATCTCTGTGCGCCATTCGCAATCGCAATGTCATTGCACATGGCTGGAACATGGCGCTATGCCTACGGTAGCATCATACTCGGTCTGATTCTGATCTTGTTGCTGTCCCGCACGGTGGATGATCAGCAGCGCAGCGGAGAGATGAGCGGGGCTTCCAGGAATGGATTGGACCTTCTCAGTCTGTGCAGTCTTGTGATTTTTCTTGCGTGCTGCGCATTCGCCATCCATCCCTCATCGCCTCTGGCAAAAGGATATTGGACCATCATGCTGGCGGGCGTTGGGGGGATTGCCTTTTATGGTGTCCTTTGGACAAGCAGGCGTTGTGACAATCCGGCAATGGATCTTCAGCTAGTCATCCACGCGAAGGCATGGCCGCTTTTGCTAGGTACGATGCTGTCGTTCTGCGCGACATTTCTGATTGCGTTCATCGCGCCTTATCTCTCGCTGTACTCAGTATCGGCGCAAGCGGAAATCGGCGTCCTGTTGTTAGCGGCGTTCCCGATCGGCTTCGCACTTGGCGGCGTGTTATCCAGTTCGGTGCTCGCTGCTTTGCCATTCGGTCGCCTTGCATTGTTGGCGCATCTAGGTTGTGCATTAGCGGCGCTTGCGGGGGCTTGGCTTGTCCGCCTGGATTCCCCTGCTGTCTTGGCGATTGCCTATTTGGCCAGTGGGACAATGCGCGGCATCACGATAGCACCGATGGGAACGATTGCAACAGTACAAGTGCCGGTCTATCGTTTACCTAGCTTCTTATCCACCGTGACAATCTTTCGCAGCATGGGGATGCTTATTGGCGTCGGCATGGGGGCACAAGCATGGATGTATTTTGGCGTTGATCGGGTGTTGGCCGAAGCTGGCGAGATCGATGTACAACATGCCATCGTGGCGCAGCATGCAAGTCAGTTGTACATCGTAGCAACCGTTTTATATGCGCTGGCCTGCACTCTTTTATCCAAATATCGACATTTAAAATAACGTTGGCGACTATGTACTTACGCGTTTTAGGAAGCAGCATGGGTGCTCGGTTAAAAGTCGCCACGGAGGCGCACGAACGTCGCTTTTTCGGACGACCGGAATTTTTGATGGAGCCTGGTGCTGAAGAATGTTATCCATTCGGTGCCGTTCATCTATCTCAAGAGAGCTTGGCGTTAATTAAACCGAAGACGGCATTACATTACCTGGACGATGACACCAGCGATTCATTGACGGAAATGGCTGTCAATTTGGCGCTGCATCATAAGAATAGCTGCGCTGTCGCGACGCCAAGCGCATTGATTTTTGCTCACACTTGTATGTTGGTAGACGTTTCCACGTCTACCAGTAACCGTGTGATTGACGCGCTGGATCTAGCGTGCTCGCACTCTTTTTCAGTGCTGGGGACGGTGGCATCGGCATGGGCTCATGCAATCGAATGTTGTAACGCATTGCATGTCGGTGATGGTTCCGCTCCAACAACGATTCTGGTGGCGGGAGAAAAGTGGATGTCGCCATTCTTGCGGACCTACGGAGACCTGTTTGCGATGAGTGACGGGATGGCGATTGCTCTATTAACCCAGCATGCGCCTGTTGGCGAAATCCATCTTCGCGTGCAACGTTATGGAACACGGACTTCCGCAGTCACGCCGCCATGGCTCGTGCAGCCGATTGCAATTGATGTGCCGGCGTGGTTAAGTACGGTCGAATCGGGCTTGGAGGAATTGTTCAGCGATGACGATCTTAAGTCGTCTACAAATGCCCTGATATTAGGCCCTGCGCTTGGTATTGATCAGGATCGTCTTCAAGCCCATGCACCGATGTTTTCCACTCTTGTCCAACGCACTGCGCATGCCGAACATCTGCCCGGCCATTTTGGCACGGCGGATCCATTTATTCGCCTGCAAGACGTGCTGCAACGCAATCCAACTGATGTAGTGGGACGGCCAGCCATTTTATGGTCAGTCGGACCGGAAGGCGACATCAGCATTTTGACTGGCGACATTCGCCTTTGACAGAGGACTGAAACGGATGACTGTCATTTGTCACACTCCAGAATTAGGGATTTCACGCGCAGCGTATTACTTCCCAGCAGAGACTTACACTGTTGAACAATGGGCGCAATTGGTCAATCAGCCTTCAACATTAGTGGAAAAACTGCATGCGGGAGGAATGCGTCACTATCATGTGGCTGAGCAGGAAAGTCCCATCGATCTGGCATGGCAAGCTGCCACCCGCTGTTGTACGGGAGTGGATAGTACATCCCTCGATTTATTAATCGTTGCCTCCAGTGCGGGATGCTCTCGTCCACCTGCGCCTTTGATGATCCACGAGGAACTTCGCAGGCGACTTAGTATGCGCCCATCCAGCCAAGCCTTCTCTCTCGTGGATATGCATTGCGCATCGTTGATGGGAGCGATCCAGCTTACGCACCGGCTGTTTTCAGTTCACGCCGACTGGAAAAGAGCATTGCTGGTGTCGGTTGACAAGATGTATGAAGAGATTACACGCAATATAGGACTCCACGCGATGCAAAGCGATGGCGCCGCCGCTATCTTAATCGAAAGAGATTCTGCACTGAGCCGCTGTAATGCCGTCGCAATGCGAATTGAACCGAAGTATGCGAAGGGCTACCTGAAGCCGACGGAGCTCCAGCAGCAATTCATGGCGTCCTACCATGTTGTTGCCGATGGCGTGCTGACTTCCATGCTGGAGAGCTTGGGCTGGCGCTTCGAAGATGTGGATGCATTCATGTTTCCCAACATGAATCCGGCGCCGTATTCGGCGCTGATTGAAAGAGCGGGGATTCATAAGGAGAAAATTTTCCTGAAAACAAACAATGTATCCCGCCATGGCTATGCAAATTGTAGTGATTTCATTGTGAATTTTGCCGACTGGTTACGCCTGCGCGAGCCGGGGGAACAGCGCATCGTTGGTTACGCATCCGGTACGACAGGGTTCTTCTCTGCGGTAGCGGTGACAGTGTACGCGGGCGGTATTGAGGTGGAGAGTAACTAGAGCGGTTTGATGGGCGGTGTACGGGCCTCGCAGGCCGCGGCCAATCTCGGGCCTGCGGTGCTCGGTGTACATCACGTACACGTCCGCTCCTCGGCCCGACCTTGGAGCCGTACACCGACCCTCAAACCGCTCTAAGAAAGACAATGAAGGAACGCGCTCTTCCTCCTGCAGAGGGGAGCACAAAAATTATTTTGCTGACGTTCTTAGGAATTTTTGATGGAGTTCGTAAAAAAACCGAATTGGAGAACACATGGCACATCTAGTGGGACAGCTTATTGAGCACGCCGCCAAGCGTCATCCGGAACGTATTGCAATAAGGTACGGAGATCGAAACTATTCATACGCGACGCTTGCATCGGAGATGGGAGCGCTTGCCGATAACCTTGTACTTCAAGGCTTACCGCGCAGTGGAAGGGTTGCCGTTTATAGCGAGAAGCGTCCGGAGGCTGCCGTCGGCATGTTTGCAGCGGCGACCGCCGGCGGCGTATTTGTTCCAGTAAACCCGCTGCTAAAAGCCGATCAGCTGACCTATATCCTTCGTGACTGTAATGTGCATACCTTAATTACGACAAGCGAAAGGCTAAGCCTGCTGATATCTGATCTCGCTTCCTGTAACGAATTAAAACAAATAGTTGTCATTGGCAAGCAAGAAGGCCAGCCAAAGCTGGACGGTGTCGCCATTCATGACTGGGATGCGATGTGCGATAAGAGAAAGGATAATGCGCGCCATCTTGTCATTGACAATGACATGGCAGCGATTCTTTATACCTCCGGTTCAACAGGAAAGCCAAAGGGCGTTGTGCTGTCGCACCGTAATATCGTTGCCGGGGCACGCAGCGTCGCCCAGTACCTGGAGCTTTGTCAGGATGACCGCTTGCTTTCCGTACTGCCGCTGTCGTTTGACTACGGCCTGAATCAGCTAACGTCTGCTTTTTCTGTAGGGGCCTCCGCAGTCTTGCACAATCACCTGTTTCCCCGCGATGTGATTACAGCAGTGCAGCGCGAGCGTATTACCGGTTTGGCGGCTGTGCCTCCTCTATGGATTCAGTTATCCGAGCTGGAATGGCCGGCCGAGGTGCAACATCATCTTCGCTACATTACCAATTCCGGCGGGCACATGCCGCTTCCTACATTGCAGAGGCTTCGCGCATCATTGCCGACCACACGTCCTTATTTGATGTATGGACTAACGGAGGCATTTCGCTCCACCTATCTCCCACCCGAAGAACTAGACCGTCGCCCTGGTTCGATCGGCAAGGCTATTCCAAACGCAGAAATCCTTGTCGTGCGTGAAGATGGCACGTTGTGCGAACCAGATGAGCCGGGGGAGCTGGTGCATCGTGGCGTGCATGTTTCGCTCGGCTATTGGAATGATCCTGAGAAAACGGCAATACGATTTAAGCCGGTACCGATGCAGACTACAGGATTGACGATTCCTGAGCTGGCAGTATGGTCCGGCGATACGGTACGTTACGACCGCGATGGGTATCTTTATTTTGTCGGACGACGAGATGAGATGATCAAAACATCGGGTTATCGTGTCAGCCCCAATGAAATTGAAGAAGTAATTAATGCGTTGCCTGGGGTCGCGGAGGTGGCCGCGTTCGGTGTGGAACATCCAAAACTCGGACAGGCGATCGCTGTCGTTGTGCGTTGCAAGGCCGAACCTGGCGCAGAGGAATTAAATAGCAATGCAATTCAATCTGCGTGTCAGAAAAAACTGCCATCTTACATGGTGCCCAGCTATATCGAAGTTGTTGACGCTGATTTGCCGCGAAATGCCAATGGAAAAATCGATCGCAAACAGTTAGCCCACGAACGCACGGATTTGTTTACAACCAATACTGGGAAGGCGGCATGAACAAGGCATCGTTATATGGTTTTGAAGTCAAGGACAATGAACTGGTCGTTGGGAGCATGAAGCTCAGCCAGCTTGCGGCTTCATTAGGCACGACGCCTTTCTACGCATATGACCGCCAACGCATGTCTGAGCGTGTTGCAGAATTGCGCGCGGCCATTCCCCCTGGATGGCATCTGCATTACGCGATGAAAGCAAACCCAATGCCCGCGGTAGTGCAGCATTTCACAAGCATGGTGGAGGGCATCGATGTCGCGTCGGGGAGGGAGATGCGCGTTGCGCTGGATAGCGGCATGCAAGCGGACAATATCAGTTTGGCGGGGCCGGGGAAAAGTGAAGGCGAGATTGCTCAAGCGGTGGCAGCGAACATCATTCTCAACGTGGAGTCGCGCAGGGAGTTGCATATTGCGGCGGCGTGCGGACAAAGAATGGGTATCCGTCCAAAAATTGCAGTCAGAGTGAATCCGGACTTCGAGATCAGAGGATCTGGAATGCGTATGGGGGGCGGCGCAAAGCAATTCGGTATCGATGCGAAGGAGGTCCCTGCCTTATTGCAGGAAATGCGCAGCCTTTCGGTAGAGTTTGTCGGTTTCCATATCTTCGCGGGTTCTCAGAATCTCAAAGCAGAGGCATTGATAGAAGCGCAATCGAAGGCGGTGGCGCTAGCGCGAGACCTTGCGCAACATGCTCCCGGACCGGTTCGTAAACTCAATCTCGGCGGTGGTTTTGGTATTCCTTATTTTCCTGGCGAGCGTGCCTTGGAATTAGCAGCGGTCGGGGAACACAT
>CBHCMF010000068.1:0-20601 GCA_965974465.1 uncultured Noviherbaspirillum sp. | reverse complement strand
GCGCTTCTCGGCCCGACCTGACCTCCCTTTCACGCACAATCAAACCGCTCTAGAGCCTGTTATGAAATAGTTCATAACAGGCTCTAAATCAATAGCGCTTCTTCGCGCGCGACATCATTCAGTCAGGGACGAGAAGCGCCAGTTGGTTAGGATCAAGGTAACACCACTCCCCTGGTTGCAGGTCCAACATATCTAGCCGCAGTTGCCCGATGGCGGTTCGCCGCAGTGCTGCGCAATGATTGCCCGCAGCAGCGAGCATGCGTTTTACCTGATGGTATTTTCCTTGTTCCAGTACGATCTCAATGTTGTGCTCATCCAGTCGACGACAGGAACGGGCCGCCAATGGCGCCGGCTCGTCGTGCAGTTGCACGCCTGACAGTAATTGGGTCACCAGTGCATCCGTGACCGGCGCATGGGTAGTTGCCACATACAGCTTGGGGATATGGCGCCGCGGTGAAGATTGGGCATGAATGAATGCGCCGTCGTCTGACATCAGCAGCAAGCCGGTGGTGTCATGGTCCAGTCGCCCCACCGGTTGCACATCGCGCCAAGTGAACTGTTCCGGCAAGAGCGTCAGCACACCGGGATGGTGACTCGGCTTGCGTGAACATTCATAGTCTTCCGGCTTGTTCAAAGCGATATAGACATGCTCGCGGTATTCCCATGTTTCATCAAAGATGGTGAAGGAAAGCCCGGCGGTGTCGAAGGTAGCGCGATGGTCCGTGATGGTCATGCCATTGATACTCACTTCACCATCGGCAATCAATGTGCGGCACCATTTTCGCGTGCCGAAGCCCTGCGACTGCAGGATACGATCAAGTGTCAGGGTAGTCATGGGCGAACTCTACCAGAAGGACGCGTCTGGTGGCGGCCGTTTGGCATGCTTAGACATGCACCAGCTGCTGCTCCTGCGGTATTGCCTCGTCCTTTATCACGGCGGTGTCGACATGAATCGCGCTTTGCAAAGCGGGAATCGACCCACCTGCACGATATTGAAAACTCACGCGCAACAGTTCGCCGGCCGTAAGCGCGATCGGCTTCGCGAGCGGTAAGACCATGTAGTGATTCAGCCAGTCGATAGTCGTTGACTGCTGCAGCAGCACGGCCAGCACGTTCTTGGTGATGAAGCGTAGCGCATTGACCGTGCCGCCCCGCTCAATGGCGAAACATCCCTCCCACTGGATCTCCGCATCCACATGTCCCCCGAAATCGAGCAGGCTGTAAACCGCGGGCGCCGCCAGCTCGACCGTACCCGGATGCATGATGGTCGGTTCCTGAAACTGGATGATCGGCGCATGGAAGCCGGCGAAATCGTATTCTTGTTGCAGCGGCTGAACCGCCATGATCGCCGCCTCCGGCACAAACACGGGCAACTTGCCGCCAAATCGCTCGCGATAACGGCGCTTGAACGCATTGATTACCTGTACTTGCTTTTCACGCAACATGGCGACATGAATCATTTCGCAAATAACAACATCTACCGGTTCTGGTGGTAAATAATCAAAGGCATCGGCGTGAATGACTTCCACCTTATGGCCTTCCCGATTTTGGGAAAGCAGACGGCGCGCTTCGGCGACAAGATCGGGGTTAAATTCAACGCACCAGACTTTCTCTGCCTTGGCGGCAGCGAACCATGACAGTACCCCAGTACCACCACCGAGTTCCAGCACCTTTGCGCCGGGGAATACAGCGTGCTCGATTGCTGCCTTAAATCCCTGCATACGCCGCCCATCCATCAGCATATTGTGATGGTAGTGCAAAGGGATAAATTGACCGAGGTAGCAGCTCTCTAGTTCGCGTTCTGTCAGCATGGCGGTCTCCCCGAAATGGAACTCATTGCATTATCGTTCTGGCGCACAAAATCAAAACGAAAAGGAACCCTAGTTTTACCGTACTGTTTTGTGTTCGCTTCTTGGTATAGAAATTGCACAGCATGAACGCAAGAGAAGCAGTTTCCTATGCCAAGCTAAAAAGAAGGATATGCACATGAATCTTGATCGACACGATGCCTGCGATATGTCCCCCGTTATTTCTTCGACATCCTCCTGCAATATGCAAGAGCAAGAAGGGCGTACCGGCTGTGCTGCATGCAGCATGCATGCGCTCTGCTTGCCCATGGGACTTGGCGAAGCCGATATGGATAAACTGGACCAAATTATCCGGCGTCGCCGCAAGGTGCCGCGCGACGGGCACCTCTATCGTGTCGGCGACCCTTTCAAGAGTCTCTACGCCATCCGCCTTGGCCACTTCAAAACACACCAGATCAACCCGAGCGGTGATCAGCAGATCACTGGTTTCCAGATGGCTGGCGAATTACTGGGTATGGATGCTATCAGCACGGACCGCCATCATTGCAATGCGGTGGCGCTGGAAGATAGTGAAGTATGCGAAATTCCGTTTTCCCGCCTCGAGGCCTTGTTTGGCAGCATACCCACCCTTCTCCATCATTTTCATCGGATGATGAGCCAGGAAATTATGCGCGAGCAGAGTGTCATGCTTTTACTGGGGAACATGCGTGCGGAACAACGCTTTGCGGCTTTTTTGACCAACTTGTCATCTCGCTATTCGGCACGCGGTTATTCATCAACCAGCTTCCAGCTGCGCATGACACGGGAAGAAATCGGCAACTATCTTGGGTTGACGATTGAAAGCATCAGTCGGCTGCTGTCCAAGTTCAAGAAACAGGGCTGGATCAAGGTCAACAATCGTGAGCTGGAATTGCTCTCGCCTGCGACATTGAAAGCCGTCGCTGCGGGGATGCAAACCTGCGGCTAAAGCGATTGACGCTGACCGTTGGGCGTACCGATCAAATAACAAGTCAGCATACTGGCCAAGGCGCCAAACAACCAAAAACAAAAAAAGCCGATGGTATAGACCGCCAGCGGCTTCATATCCGGTTCCATGCTGAATGGGATCAGATCGTGCGGAGAGAACAACGAGAAAAAGGCCCCTTCGGCAACAATTGCCACCAAAAAGGACGGCCACAAAATAACCATCATCAGCCGCGTCATCCGCCTACCCTCCTTTCAAGCCGGAAATCGGCATCCTTGAACGGGACTACTTTCGCGCGTGAATTGCGTATTTTTCTCATGCGATTCCCAGATTTGGGAATCCATTCACAAAAATGAGAAAACCATTGTGCCTCAGCCTTGTGCCGAGCGCATATTTTTTGATGGGATTTTTTTCGTTCACGTTCAATCGTCCGGCAATGCCTCTGCCTTAAGCACGATGCGCGCTTGTTGTGGCCATGCCCAAACGCCCTTCAGACGCCAGTCGCGCTGTTCGCTTTCGATCGATACCTGCCAGCGCGCGCGATCAAGCATCGGTAGATTCGCGGTGAATTTTCCCTGCTGATCGGCAACGGCGCGCAGCTGCACATCCTTGTCGGGTTGGGTCGCGTGAATCAGGTGAATGGATAATTTGCCGGATAGCGGCTGGTCCTGGCGCTTGATCGTTCCCACGACTTGGCCAATGGCGGCATCGTAAGCCATGTGCGCCTGGAGTCGCATGCCTGATGCCACACGGTCACGATGCAAGTCTTGATTGATGGCTTTGCCTTGCCGATAGTAGTCATCCACAACCAGGGTATCCGCCTCTGAAAACGCGATCCAGGTGGTGTGTATGCCCGCGGCCACGACAAGAATGGGTCCCAGCATCAGCAGCCATGGCCAGCGATGTCGGTACCAAGGGGTATTGGTTTTCAACGGTGCAGGAAGCGGTCTTCTCGCAGGCATGACTGTCTCCATGAAATGTTAGCGCGGTACGATGAATACCGCTTTTTCCTTTACATGCACGCGCTCGTCATCCAGCGCTTGCAGTTCGAAGGCGATCTTGTTCGAGCCCTTGTCGCCCTTGCCATGCGCCACCCGCACGCGGACCGGGACGGCACGCGACTCCGTACCATGCAATTCGACCACCTCTTGCGATGCGAGTGCTATCGTTTCGATACCGGATACTGCGATGTGGTAACGATGCGTGCGTTCATCGGTATTCATGATCTGCAGCCGGTACACGTTTTCGATCATGCCGTCTTCCACTTCGCGCCCCATTGCGCCACGATCCCGGATCACGTCCACTTTGAGCGGCATGCGCGTCAACAGCGTCCCCATGAACACTGTGACAATCAATGCCAAAATGCCACCGTAGATCAACACGCGCGGACGCATAATGCGCTGGCGGATCTGCTTCGGTGAAAAGCGGTTACACAGCGCATTCTCCGTTGAATAACGCACCAGACCACGCGGTGCCCCGATCTTTTCCATGACGGTATTACAGGCATCGATACAAGCGGCGCAACCGATACAGTCATATTGCAGCCCATTGCGAATATCGATACCCGTCGGACAAACCTGAACACACATGGAGCAGTCAATGCAATCACCCAACGCCGAAGCCGCCGCCGACTTGCTGCGGCTGCCACGCGGTTCACCACGCGCTTTGTCATAGGTGACGATCAGCGTGTCCTTGTCGAACATTGAACTCTGAAAACGCGCATAGGGGCACATGTATTTGCATACTTGCTCACGCATCCAGCCAGCATTACCGTAGGTAGCGAACGCATAGAACAGCACCCAGAACCATTCCCACGGTCCCAGACCAAAGCGCATCACTTCTTGCCATAGCGTATGGATGGGGGTGAAATAGCCGACGAAGGTGAACCCCGTCCATAGTGCGACGGCCCCCCAGAGAACATGCTTAGCCGACTTCTTAGCCAGTTTCTGCAATGACATCGGTTGCTTGTCGAGACGCATGCGCGCGCTGCGTGTGCCTTCGACCCTGCGCTCGATCCACATGAAGATTTCCGTGTAGACCGTTTGCGGGCAAGCGTAGCCACACCAAAGACGGCCCGCAACCGCGGTGAACAGAAACAGCGAGTACGCGCAGATGATCAGCAGTAGCGCAAGGTAGATGAAATCCTGCGGCCACAACACCACGCCGAAAATATAAAACTTGCGCGCCCCCAGGTCGAACAGCACGGCCTGCCGGTCATTCCAGGACAGCCAAGGCAAACCGTAGAACACCAGTTGGGTCAGCCATACGCAGACCCAACGCCAGGTCGCATACCAGCCACTGGTTTCGCGAGGATAAATTTCCTCACGTGCCTGGTACATCCTGATGACGGAAACCTTTGCTGCCGGCTCAGTCATCCACTTTGCTCGCTTCTGATCGCATTTGTGCAACGGTCGTCTGGAAATTGGACAGGCTCCATACGTACGCAGCCAGTACGTGAACCTTAGCCTCGCCGAGGAAGTCCTTGAACGCCGGCATGGTATTCGTGCGGCCATTGCGAATGGTTTCCATGACCGTCTCCGCGCTGCCCCCGTATAACCACGTCTTGTCAGTCAGATTGGGGGCGCCAAGCGCTTGGTTGCCCGTGCCGTTAGCACCATGACAAGCCACGCATGCGCCAAATTTCTCTTTGCCAAAGACCACCTTGATCGGATCCGAGGTAGAACCAGACAGGCTGAGTACATAGTGCGCGACCGCCTCCACGTCCTTGTCGGAACCCAGTGCGGCTGCCATCGACGGCATCATGCCGCTGCGTCCGTGAAGGATGGTGGTCTTGATCACATCCGGCTCGCCGCCATACAACCAATCTTTATCGGTCAAGTTGGGGAAGCCCTTGTTGCCGCGCGCGTCGGAGGCATGGCATTGCGCGCAATAGGTCAAGAACAGGCGCTCACCGATGGCATGGGCTTGTGGGTCGGCAGCAACTGTTTTCAGATCTTGCTGCTGATACTTCGCAAAGAGCGGACCGTAATCTGCGTCCGCTTTCTTCAACTCCGCTTGGTAAGCACCGGCCGATGCCCAATCCAGCTTGCCCTTGAACGCACCGAGACCGGGATACAGCGCCAGGTACACCACACCGAACACGATGGTGATGTAGAACAGCCACATCCACCAGCGCGGCATCGGATTGTTCAATTCGCACAGACCCTCATCCCAGCTGTGGCCGGTGGTCTTTGCCTCCTCGCCAGGCTTCACAACAATTTTGGCTTTGGATTGCGTCCACAACAGAATGGCACAGCCGACAATACCCAGAACCGTCAGCACCGCGACATAGATACTCCAGAATTCACTCGTAAAATCAGCCATGTTATTTCTCCGCCGCTTGCTTTTCTATGTCGGCCTCATCAGCGAAAGGCAGATTTGCTGCCGCTTCGAAGTCTACGCCGCGGTGTGCACCGTAGGTCCACCAAACGATGCCAATAAAGGTCAGGAAGCTCAACACCGTCATCACGTTGCGCGCATCAAAAATTAGGGTTTCGATTGTCATGCTTACCTCATTGCTTTGATCTGGACGCCCAAACCTTGCAAATACGCAATCAGCGCATCCTGTTCGGTCTTATCCTCAAGCGCCTTCGGTGCCGTGGCGATGTCTTCGTCCGTATAGGGATGGCCTAATCTGCGCAGCGCCACCATCTTTGGCACAACCGATTTTGGATCCAGCTTGGTTGCAGCAAGCCATGGGTAGCCCGGCATGTTCGATTCAGGCACCACATCGCGCGGATTATCCAGGTGCGTGCGATGCCATTCGTCGCTATAACGCCCCCCGACGCGAGCCAGATCCGGCCCGGTGCGTTTAGAGCCCCATTGGAACGGGCGATCGTAGACAAATTCGCCAGCGACGGAGTAATGGCCGTAGCGCTCCGTCTCAGCACGGAAGGGACGAATCATCTGCGAATGGCAGTTGTAGCAGCCTTCCCGCACATAGATATCGCGCCCGGCCAAACGCAAGGCCGAATAGGGTTGCAATCCGGTCACCGCTTCGGTGGTCGATTTCTGGAAGAACAGCGGCACGATTTCGACCAGTCCCCCAACACTCACCACGAGAAGAACCAGCCCAATCAGCAACCACGGGCTCTTCTCAATCAGTTCATGCGTAAATTTTTTCATTCTTGCTCCTTGACTCAAGCATGTACCGACGAAAGCGATGGAATGCGCACCTCAACGGCCTTGCCATCGCGTACGGTCATCCACGTGTTGTATGCCATCAGCACCATCCCGCCCAGGTACAACAATCCCCCCCCGAAGCGGATGACGTAATAGGGATAGGTCGCTTTGACTGACTCGACGAAGGTGTAAGTCAGCGTGCCGTCAGGATTCACCGCACGCCACATCAAACCCTGCATCACACCGGCAATCCACATGGCAGCGATGTACAGCACGATGCCGATGGTGGCGGTCCAGAAATGCACTTCGATCAAACGAACGCTAAACATCTGCTGCTTGCCGAACAGGCGCGGCAGCAAGTAGTAGATCGACCCCATGGAAATGAAACCTACCCAGCCCAGCGCACCGGCATGCACGTGCCCGACGGTCCAATCGGTGTAGTGCGACAGGGCGTTGACGGTCTTAATGGACATCATCGGGCCTTCGAAAGTCGACATACCGTAGAAGGACAGAGACACGATCAGAAACTTCAGAATCGGATCGCTGCGCAGTTTGTCCCAGGCACCGGACAGCGTCATGATGCCGTTGATCATGCCGCCCCACGACGGAGCCAAGAGGATTAGCGAGAACACCATGCCGAGCGACTGCGTCCAATCCGGTAGCGCGGTGTAATGCAAATGGTGCGGCCCCGCCCACATGTAGGTGAAGATCAATGCCCAGAAGTGCACGATCGATAGCCGGTAGGAATACACCGGGCGCTCGGCCTGCTTGGGAATGAAGTAGTACATCATGCCCAGGAAGCCAGCGGTCAGAAAGAAGCCAACCGCGTTATGCCCATACCACCACTGCACCATCGCGTCCTGCACGCCCGCGTAGGCGGAGTACGATTTGGTCAACGACACCGGCATCGCTGCGCTGTTGACGACATGCAGCAGCGCGACTGTCAGGATAAAGGCGCCAAAGAACCAATTAGCGACATAGATATGCGGCACCTTGCGCTTAAGCAGCGTGCCAAAGAACACGACGGCATACGACACCCATACCAACGTAATCAGGATGTCGATGGGCCATTCCAGTTCTGCGTATTCCTTGCCGGAAGTCAGACCGAGCGGCAGCGTGATTGCCGCTGCCACGATAACCAATTGCCATCCCCAGAAAGTGAATGCAGCCAGCGTGTCGGAAAAGAGCCGTACCTGGCAGGTACGCTGGACGACATAATACGAAGTGGCAAACAATGCGCAGCCGCCAAAGGCAAAGATAACGGCGTTGGTATGCAACGGACGCAAGCGACCGTAACTCAACCAAGCAACGTCGAAATTCAGCGCCGGCCATGCCAGTTGTGCGGCGATGAAGACGCCAACCAGCATGCCCACTACCCCCCACACTACCGTCGCGACCGCGAACTGCTTCACGACCTTGTAGTTGTAGTTTTGTGATCTATCCACTTACGATCTCCCCAGGATTAAGCAATATGACTGGGGGCAGAGTACGAGTTCGGTCTCCAAAAAACCTTGACCTGAATCAAATTCGCCAGAATCGAACGGCCCGCGAAAAAGCCGTGACAATGTCAGGCTTTTTCTTCACCGTCATGCATCGTTTTGCCGGACAAGCGCTGATCGTAAGCACGGTCATCGTCTTGCAAAATACGCATTGCCGGGCCGACTAGATCATCGAACTGTCCGCTATCGGCGGCGCGAAAGAACACCCAGATCGCAAAAAAAACAACGGCGATGCTGAGAGGGATAAGGAGATAGAGTGCTTCCATGACGGCGCCTCACCCGGTGCGACTGCATGCCACTTGCGTCTGTAGCGATGCATTGCATGGGCGTTCACGTTCGCGCGGTATGCGGCGCAAACGTAACGCATTGAGGACCACAATGGCAGAGCTGAGTGACATACCAATACCGGACAACCAAGGATTGAGCAGGCCGAGTGCAGCAGCAGGTATTGCGATGAGGTTATAGAGCGCCGCCCAACCGAGATTTTGCCGAATCACCGACATGGTCTTTGACGCCACCTGATCGGCATCCATCATCGAATACAATCGGCTCGATAGCAGCACGGCATCCGCATGCGCTTGTGCCAACACCGCACCGCCCCCCATTGCAAATGAGACATCGGCGGCCCGCAGCACAGCGGCATCATTGATGCCATCACCAATCATCGCCACGACGCCCCCGGTCGCTTGCAGTCTCTGCACAAAGTCGAGTTTCTGTTCAGGCAAGTATTCGCCATATGCTGTGGCAATTCCAAGCTCGCGCGCAACCCGTTGCGTCACCGCGTCTTGATCGCCGCTTAACAGAATCACCGCCTTGCCACTTTTCTGGAAATGGGCGACCACTGTTTTCGCCTCGGGCCTAAGCATATCGGCAAGATCAAAGCGCGCCAGCCATGCACTGTCCGTGCCCAAATAGACCGGCGTCAGCCCACTGTCCACCTTATCTGGTGGCGAGCGATGCGTGAGCTCCTCAACAAATGCCGCCGATCCTAACCGATAACGCACACCGTCAATCATCCCTTGAATGCCCTGCCCTGCGGCATATATGGTCTCGGTGGCCACAGGGCCATTGCTGCACCGATACCGATGTCGAGCAGCGTCCAGAATAGCCTGTGCTAATGGATGGGCGCTGGTCGCTTCTAAGGCCGTTGCAGCCTGCAAGCACGCTGTGACCGACACGTTTTCCAAGGTGGTGATATGGCGCACTGCTGGTTTCCCCAAGGTCAGCGTGCCGGTTTTGTCGAAGATGACATGGGTTGTGCGATGCAGCGTTTCAAGGACATGAGGCTGCACGGCCAGCACACCTTGCCGCACCAGCCTGTCCGTCGCTGCGGCAAGCGCACAAGGGGTCGCAAGCGACAAGGCGCACGGGCAGGACACGACCAGCACAGCGACCGCGATCGGCCAGGCGCGTGACGGGTCGATCCATTGCCATACGCCGAAGATGACGATGGCAAACAACAGTAGCCCAGCAACAAACCATACTGCGACGTGGTCCGCCCACAAAGAAAGTTGTGGTTTGCTCTGTCCTGCCCGTTCGATGAGTCTAACGAGTGTCGACAAAGCGCTCTCCTGCGCCCGTCTGATGATCTGCACCACAATCGCCTGTGTTGCATTGACCGCACCGCCAGGCAAGGCATCACCGACGTGTTTGCGCTGCGGGGTGCTTTCGCCGGTCATCAATGATAAATCGATCGTGGTAGAGCCTTCGATGATGATGCAGTCTGCCGCAATGGCTTCGCCTGGTTTGACAAGCACCCTATCGCCTGCGCAAAGTTGAGTAACCGGCACTACTTCAGTCTCACGATCGGAAGGAAAGCCGGTCATGCGCGAGGCCGATGCCGGCAGCGCATGTTGAAGTTTTTCCAACGCCGAAGCCGCCTTGCGGCGTGCAACCAGTTCCAGGTAGCGGCTGCACAAGAGCAGAAAAATGAACATTGTCACCGAATCGAAGTACACCTCCCCTTGGCCACGCAAGGTGGCAACGGCACTGCCGGCAAATGCGGCACCGATGCCCAGCGCAACTGGCACATCCATGCCGAGTGCACGATTCTTTAGATTGGCCCACGCACCTTGAAAAAACGGCAATGCCGAATAGAACACGGCAGGCACGGTCAGCAACAGACTGGCCCAACGCATCAACGCTTCCATGTCGGCTTCCATCGTGCCGTCGGTCGCCATATAGACTGGAACCGCGTACATCATCACCTGCATCATCGACAGGCCGGCAATAAACAATTGCCGGAACAATGTCTTGCTAGCCCGGCGTAGTTGTTCATCGTGTCGTGTGGCATCGAACGGATAGACGTCATAACCAACGTCGCGCACTGCCTTCAGCATATCGCTCGGCTTGCATTGACTGTTCTGCCAGCGTACATGCAACCGCTCAGTAGCGACATTCAGATTCACTGTCTGCACACCATGAACCCGGGCGAGCCGACGCTCGATCAACCAAACACAGGCCGCACAGCGAATCCCCTCCACCGAAAACGTCGCCTCCGAGACGTCGCCATCGTCGTCCACTGGTTCAGCAAACTGTGCGAGCGCTTCCGGCGTGTCATACAGGCGCAATTCTGCCGGTACCAGCACCTCCTTATCGACCGTGCTGGAGTAAGTTTCGCGCGTCAGGTAGTAGTCAGACAGGCCGTTGTCCACAATGGTCTGGGCTACCGCTTCACAACCGGGACAGCACATGGGTCGTGCCAGACCGCTCACCGTGACACGCCAATTGGTAGCTGCAGGCACCGGCAAGCCACAATGAAAGCAAGAGATCGCAGCGCCCTCCATCAATGCCCCCCTGGCAATGCGGACGGCGCCAAACACAATGCGTCCAGCCAGCCAAGCGGCAAGCCATTGACAACCCGAAACAGGCCGAGCAAGCCGAAGCCCAGCACGATCAGACCGCAGGTAATACGCACGGCGCGCCGGCGCGTCCACCGCTGCAGGCCCGAGCCGAGCATGCCCATGGACAGCAGCACCGGCAGCGTTCCGGCACCAAATGCGAGCATCACGGCGGCCCCCGAGGCGGCGGAACCGGTCAGCATTGCCGTCAGTAGCACGCTGTACACCATCCCGCACGGCACCCAGCCCCACAAGCCGCCGAGTGCAAACGCCTTGGCGGCACTATCGACGGGCAACAAATGCTTGGTGAGCGGCCGCAAGCGTCCCCACACCAAGCGCCCTGCGGTTTCGAGATGCGCAAGACCACGCCAGACATCCATCAGATAAAGACCGAGTGCCATCAGCATCAGATTGGCAAGCCAATAGCCGCCAATCTGAAGAGAGGACATGAGCCTCAACGCCTGTACACTTTGCGCGATGCCTCCTACAATCGCCCCGGCCACCGCATAACTGCCGATGCGACCAGCGTTATAGGCGAGCACGCGCACGACATCCTCGGCCACGACGGCTTGCGCGAGTGCGTTGGTACCGCTGCTCACCGCCACCGGGAACACCCGTGTGGAAGCAGCGGCCGAAAAAGCACTGACGATGCCGCCGCACATGCCGACGCAGTGCACCCCGCCCAGCAGGCCGATCATGAACACAGGAAGAAGGGGTAAATCAAGCAATCTCAAACCGTCCTGGAGTAACGCATGCGTTCCGACTTCGCCTCCTGCTTGCTGTTCAGATATCGGTCGAACACCATGCAGATGTTGCGAATCAGAAGCCGCCCCTTGGGCGTTACCGTGATCCATTCTGCATCGATGTTCAACAAACCATCCGCAGCGAGTTGTTGCAATTGTTCGAGTTCCCGCCCGAAGTACGCGGCAAAGGTGATCGGGTATGCCAGCTCGATCGATTTCACCGACAACTCAAAATTGCACATCAACATTTGGATGATGACGCGGCGTAGCAGATCGTCGACATTGAGCTTGGTGCCACGGCAAATCGGCAGTTCACCCTGCTCCACGCGTTCGTAATAGGCCTCCAGCGTTTTTTCATTCTGGCTATAGGTGGCGCCCACAGCACTGATCGCGGATACGCCGACCGCGACCATTTCCGCTTCCGCATGGGTCGAATAGCCCTGGAAGTTACGATGCAGCCTACCCTGGCGCTGTGCCACTGCTAAGTCATCGTTCGGCTTGGCGAAATGATCCATGCCAATGTAGACGTAGCCAGCATCTGTCAGGCGCTTGATGCACAGTGACAACATGTCAAGCTTGGCCTCGCTGCTTGGCAGATCCGCCTCGGCAATGCGGCGTTGCGATTTGAATAACGCCGGCATGTGCGCGTAGTGATAAAGCGAAATGCGGTCCGGGTTGGCAGCGATCACCTTGGCCAGCGTCTGTCCCATGCTGATAATAGTCTGCTTTGGCAAGCCGTAGATCAAGTCGATGCTGATGGAACGAAAGCCGGCATCACGCGCCGCCTGCATCACGCCCAGCGTGCATTCATCCGGTTGAATGCGGTTAACCGCCTTTTGCACTGCTGGATCAAAGTCCTGCACACCTAGACTAATGCGATTAAACCCTTGTGTACGCAGCGAATGTACCCGCGCTGCTGACACCGTGCGCGGGTCGATCTCGATCGCGTATTCGCCGACCTGATCAGGCGCAAAACGGAACCACTTACGCAGATGCGTCAGCAAATCGGCCATCTGTGCATCGGAGAGATAGGTCGGCGTGCCGCCGCCGAAATGCAGCTGCTCCACCCTATTCATATCGGCAAACAACTTGCCTTGCATCTCGATCTCACGCTTAAGGTACCCAAGGTATTCCTCCACCTTAGCGCGATTCTTCGTGACGATCTTGTTGCAGGCGCAGTAATAGCACAGCGTGTCGCAGAACGGAATATGCACATAGAGCGACAGCGGATTCCTTGCCCCCAACAAGCGCACATTGTTCACGGCCTGCAGGTAATCCCCGACGCGAAAATCGTCCGTAAAACGATCCGCGGTCGGATATGAGGTGTAACGCGGCCCTTGCTGGCTCACCTTGCGGATCAGCGGCGCATCGAGCTGCACGTCGAATGTTGCGGGAACTGCCATATCTTTCACTCCTGCGGTCGCCCACCCTACGAACAGGGTGCAGGCAGACTGGCCTGCAGTGTACGTTTTTGGAACAAAACGCCACCTTGATCTAAGTCAAAAATGGCCGGAATGGAGGTGGCACGGGAAAGACAGGAAGGCACCGATCTTGTCCGCCCTCTATCTCAGGAATGGAATGGTGCAGGTCGTGGAAACGGATGTACCATCTTGTCCAGTATGGTCTCAACGCCACCTTGTTTCATATTTAAAAATAACCGCACATGACAGAGCCTAAAACGATCTCCGACCTCAAAGGCCTCGGCCCGAAATCGCAGGAAATGCTGGCGCGTGCCGGTATTACCTCTATCGCAGAACTTCAGGCTATTGGTTCGATACCGGCGTATGTCCGTGCCAAGCAAGCAAATACGAATGTGAGCCTTAATCTGCTTTGGGCTCTTGAATCCGCGTTAACCGGTGAACCATGGCAAAAGGTAGCGCGCCTTCATCGCACAAGTTTATTGCTTGCTCTCGATGCGTATGAAAAGGATGCCTAATTGGGCAGTAGGAGAACGGGGGCCTTCCGTGCACCACCCTATCTACTGCAACGGCAACTTCAACAACAACGTACCGCGATCAAATGACGGGTGAACTTCAAAGCCGAGCTGCCTCACCATCGCGAGCAGTGGCTTGTTTTCACCGAGGGTCTCGCCGATGATTTCACGCACGCCACGCGCACGGCAATAGCGGATCAGCTTCTCCATCAACATCCGCCCCAACCCTCTCCTCTTCAGGTCCGATCGCACACTGATGGCGAACTCGGCACTGATGTTATCGGGGTCGCAAATCACGCGCGCTACCCCCAGTGTCTCCGGCATGTCATCAGCACGCATACGTGTGGCGATAAAGGCCATTTCACGGTTGTAATCGATCTGTGTCAGGCGTGCGAGTTGCGTATGCGGCAGCTCGCGCATACGCATGAACATCCGCATGCGCACATCTTCCGCATCGAGAGCACGGAAAAACGCAGCGTGCTGCGGCGCATCTTCCGGCTTGATAGGACGTAGCAAAATGGACGTACTTTCCCATTGAACGACTTCTTCAAGCTCCTCCGGATAAGGCCTGATCGCCAAACGATCGACACCGGATTTCTCGGCAGTCTTGACACGGATGCGGGCATCAAGCGCAATCACCCCGTCCGCGTCCGCCAGCAAGGGATTGATGTCGAGCTCAGTGATTTCAGGAATATCGATAATCAGACGAGAGATCTGGATCAAGGTATGACAAATGGCATCAACATTCGCCGCTGATCGGTTACGGTAAGCGGCCAATAGCTTGGAAACACGAGTGCGAAAAATCAAGTCACGTGCAAGCACCATGTTCAATGGCGGCAATGCGATCGCGTGGTCGGCAGTGACTTCAACCGCAATCCCACCCTGTCCAAACAAAATCACAGGCCCAAATACCGGGTCAGTGGCGACGCCGACAATCAGTTCCCGCGATTCCGGTCGTCGCACCATGGACTGCACCGAAAAGCCGCTCAACGATGCATTCGGTTGATATTCCTGCAAACGTTTGTGCATTGCCGTCGCCGCCGCCCTTACAGACTTGTCATCCTCCAGGTCCAGCACGACGCCGCCAACGTCGGACTTGTGTGTGATATCTGGCGACAGAATCTTCAAAGCCACAGGAAAACCGATCTGTGCGGAGGCTTGCACGGCCTCTTCCGCCGAGCGCACGGAGCGCGTTTGCACAACCGGGATACCGTAGGAGGCAAGTACCTGTTTGGCTTCCGGCTCGGACAGCATATTTCGCCCACTGGCGAGCACCTGACGCACGATGCCACTGGCCGTCGCCCGATCTTCGCCCTGCGGCGTGGATACCGACGCCGGGACCTCCATCAACAACTGCTGATTGCGGTGATACTGCACAATCTGCATAAAACCGCGTACCGCTCCCTCCGGGGTATCGTAAGTAGGGATGCCCGCTTCCGAAAAGGTGCTGCGAGCCTGGGCCACTGCATTACCGCCCAGCCAGCAGGCCAGCACGTTGCGCGATGCATTCATCGCAATGGGCGCAACAGCCGCCGCGATATCGGCGCTGGGCACAATCGCGGTGGGCGCATGAATGAACAGCGTTGCGTCGACCTCAGGCTCCTTCAACAGGACTTCCATCGTTTCGATATAACGCTCGGCCGGTGCGTCACCGATGATGTCCACCGGATTACCGTGCGACCAAGTGCTCGGCAAAATCTCATTGAGGCGCTGCATGGCTTCATTCGATAGACTGGCCAGCCTCCCACGCTTACCGATCAAGGCATCCGTTGCCAGCACGCCAGGACCACCGCCGTTGGTAATGATTGCTAGCCGGTCGCCGCGCATCGGCCGCGAGCGCGCCAGCGTTTCGACCGCGTCGAACAAATCCGTCGTCGTATACACCCGTAGCATGCCGGCACGGCGTATAGCAGCATCATAGACATCATCCGATCCCGTCAACGCCCCGGTATGCGAAGCAGCCGCTTTAGCACCTTCCGGGGCCCGTCCCGCCTTGATGATAATGGTTGGCTTACTTCGCGCCGCAGCGCGTGCAGCAGACATAAATTTGCGCGCATCGCGAATGGCCTCCATATAGAGAAGAATAGCGTGGGTATCCGGATCGCTCGCCAAATAATCGAGCGTATCGCCGAAGTCCACATCCGCACTGTCGCCGAGAGAAATAAACTTAGAAAAACCGATACCGCGCGATTTTGCCCAGTCGAGCACGCCCGTCACCATGGCCCCAGACTGGGACAAAAAAGCGATCTTTCCCGGCAATGCCCCGGTATGCGCAAAGCTTGCATTGACACCGGCGGCCGGCACGAGCAAGCCAACGCAATTCGGACCGAGAATGCGCACTAGATGCGGCTTTGCCTCGTTCAGCATCAAATCCTTCATGCTCTGGCCTTGTCGGTCTTTCACTGCAGCCAGCCCGGCAGTCAGCACAATAGCCGCTTTGGTGCCAAGTTTTCCAAGGTCGCCAATGATGCTCGGGATCGTTTCAGGTGGCGTGCAGATAACAGCCAGATCAGGCGCACGCGGCAAATGAGAAACACTGGGATACACCCGCATGCCGGACAGCGTTTCATATTTCGGATTGACGGGCAGGATGGTTCCCGGAAAACCACCGATCACAAGGTTTTGCAACACGGTCGCGCCAACACTGTGCGGCCTGTTCGAGGCACCTACAACAGCGATGGACTTCGGGTCGAACAGCTGTTTCAGATTCCTGACGGTCATGGCGGCCTCAATCGTAAACGTGTGCTCGAAAGAGTGTTATGCACACATAAAAATTCCGCCTTTTTGCGGCAAAGCGATGATATGAACCGCCCTTTCAGGAAAATTTGATCTGCATCAAAAATGACAAAATTAACCGAGGAACCCACTCGGATTTTTCTGGACGGCCTTATGCCTAGCTTCTACGCTTAGGCACTGCACAAGTTATTCCTGCGCAGCGCCTAGTCGTGCGTCGCGCACATATCCATCGCACGGACGTCATACCCCATAACAAGAAGGAGAATCTCGATGTCGTACAAAACCATACTCGTCCACGTGGACAAGGACAAACATGCGAACAAACGCATCCAGTTCGCCGCCAAGATCGCACTCCATGAGGAAGCACATCTGATTGGCGCGGCGCCAAGCGGCGTCTCTCGCCTCATTTACCAGTCGCGCTTTCTTCAGAATGGCGGTTCCGCCACACATCTGGACAACTATCTCGACGAATTGCGCCAAGTTGCCAAGGGCTCCTTGAACCGGTTCGAGAATCTCGTCACCCAACTCGGTGTGCACTCGTACGAATCGCGCCAGATTGACGATGAGGCAAGTGGCGCCATCAGCCTACAGGCGCGCTACAGTGACCTAGTGGTAATCGGCCAGACCGACCTGGACGAACCGTCTTCCAACACGCTGCCTGATTTCCCTGAATTCGTCGTGCTCCACGCAGGACGCCCCGTGCTGATCATCCCATATGCAGGTACCTTTGACACCGTTGCCCGGCGCGTACTGATTGCATGGGATACCAGCGCCAGCGCAACGCGGGCCATCACTGCGGCATTGCCATTGCTGAAGCGATCTGAGAACGTGGACGTTGTGGTATTCAATGCCGATGCACGGGGCGATTCCCATGGCGAACTACCGGGCGCTGACATCGGCCTCTATCTTGCTAGACACAACGTGAAAATCAACGTCGTGCGGCAGAAGACCGATATCGACGTGGGCAGCGCCTTACTCTCAATGGCGGCGGACCTTAACTCGGACATGATCGTGATGGGAGGCTACGGCCACTCACGCTTCCGCGAAATCCTTCTCGGCGGCGTCACCCGCACTGTCCTGCGATCGATGACGGTACCGGTGCTAATGATGCATTAGACGACGGATAAATGGTTAAAAATAGCGACAGCGAGCCAGTGATCCAGCGCCATACTTTAGCCTTTTAACGACGAAGCTCACCAACTGCTCGAAGAGCAGTTGGGGCTAAGCGACAAGCTAAATGTATAACGCAATATAGAGGCCTAGTCTTTTCCAAGTACGGAAATATTTCGGAAATGGCTACAGGAGGCGGCATGCCTCTGCTTGCCCAATCTCGACTCTCTGCACCGCTCGGTGCAGTCGATCAGTCTGACTAAACATCCATACAAGCTTAGCAACGAAGTGGTGAGGCCAAGCACTGTGGGCGCTTTCGTCACGCACCTATTCGTGAATTTTTATCGAGCGATACCTGGCTGAAGTTCCGACACTTCGGCAATCGCATTGAGCAAGTTGTCCTCGCTGTAACCCGAAAAGCGGCGGTAGCCAACATAAATCAATGGATAGCCGGTCCCTTGTAGCGCCTGATACATCAGCTTGTTCGACTCAGACTCTTCAACGTCGATCTCTTCGTATGCGATGTTATTCGCAGCAAAGTACTCGCGTTGCTTTTTGCAATATTGGCACCAGCTGGTGGCATACATGACCGTCTTGGCCCGTCCTTCTGCATCAAAATGCTGTTCAGTGGCCATGCGCTCGCTTCTCGTCAGCACTTTGCTGCCAAAAGTCTCGGCCAAAGAAGCCGTAATGCGCATCAGATCGTCGCCTAAGATTTCCTGATTACCGATCAATGTGGTCGGAAAGCGGCTGATGCCGTATTTGTTTTGGACTGGCGCGCCGTCCGGTCCGGCAATATCGATTTCTTCATGCTCAATACCACGTTCGCTCAAGAGATCCCGAATCCTGTCACAGTGTATGCCGCAGCCAGGACCGACAAACAAGATCACTAGGGGTGTGCCATCTTTGCTGATCGCGGCAGGCCGCTTGAAGGAATATCCATTTTGATGAAACTTATAGCCAGCGAATACGAGAAGCGCAAGAAAGACAAATTTTTTCATTCTTATATTCCCTTTTATCACAACGGTTGTTAATCACGGGGGACATATGAGCCTACAACAGGCAAGCGCCCTCTGTTCAGCAAGCACAGCAGGCTAAGTGACGCTGCAAGACATTTCTATACGCCAATACGCAGCAACCACATCCTCGGACTTTTAATCAGGATAGAAAGAGGCCTCGCGCTCCCCTGGACACACGGGCCACATATCCGGCGATCCGGCAGATTAAGTTTTCGCATCCGTGTCAATTGATATGTTAAGACTCATTTTCATAAACTGCAGCCTCCTCTCCAAATTCAAGTTCTGCAGCTATCCGGACCAACGCTGGATAGGCGAACCAATACTGTCTTCGCAGCGCATCAGACACGAATTCCTTGCCGAATGATTCCGCGTAGTGTTGTATCTCCCAAGGTTCCAGCCGATCCTGGTCGATCCCCAGTAGCTGCCGACGATGCTTCTTCATGAGCCCCTGAAACTGACCAACGCTTTTAATCCCAAATTGGGCAAGCTCAGGAACCAGCTCATCAAAAGAGGCATCACCATAGTCATTCTTCTTTGGGAATAACCTCGACATGACTTTATGAATAAGCGCGCCGCTCAACTGTTGTTTGGCGATCTTTTGACGTACTGTAATGCGCCGCATAGATGAGCTTTAACGCTAAGAGTTAAAAGAGCGCTGCATCAATTTTTACCTCTTCCTAATCCCATCTTATGCGCAGCCCAAACAACAGAAAAATAGCTTAGTAGACCTAGTCCGCAAATGGTCCATATAGAAGGCGGACAATCAATGATGCGGCTAAGATAAGCATGGCAGAAATCGTCCGGTGCTATCCAGCCAATTAGCACAATAGGTGCTTCTGCCACCAAACCTGCGCCTATCCAAAAATCCGCTTGCTCGTCCCAGATACTCATCTCTTCTGCCTTTTAACGTCGAGATGAGCGACACGCTTGCGTGACAGCGTCCATCGGCAAGTTATATTTATGCATGTGGATTCCCCAATAAGAAATATGTGTACTCATGTACCAACCCCTAGGAGTGCCAGGCAGAGAAAGAAGCTCGCAATGATCCCAATAACCACGTATTCGCCGATGCGCTTTTCCTTCAGAGACGTCATGCCTGTTTTGTGCCCAATAATCCGGCCAACAGCGTACGAGACTCCTTCACCTATTGCACATGCAACCGCGTCAAATGCACTCATTTTGAGAAATCCCTGAATAGACTATTAACTGCCACAAGCAACTCAGAAAAATCTTGCATATTTATACGGCCCCGAAATATTTAACACTCGGTTAACAGGACGCTTGCGTGTCCCAGCTGAATTGTATGATAGCCATTTTCGACCCATTTTAACTCTCCAAAGCAAGCCAACTCATGCTCGGCTCAGAAAGTCTGTAACTCAGCCTTTCGACAACCTGCTTAGCGCCAAGACTTTCGTAGAAGGCGATGCCACGATCATTCGATACGTTGACCGGCCAGTCAATTCGGCAGCAACCATTTTCCACGGCATACCGCGCCACCCATGACATAAGCGCTCTACCAACGCCACGACTTCTTTGATCCGCACACACGTACAGCTCTTCAGTACGCATTGCCTGCGCTTCTCTGATGGGGGCTCAATAAGTGAGTAAAGCAGCGCGATGGCAGCAAAAAGTCCACCGCCATCCCGAGCTGCTATTCCCCAATCGCCAGGGCGGCTTGAAGGCGGCGCAACGTGCCCGCTCGCCGCTCGACCGCGGCGGCGTCCAGAATGCCCTGCGCCAGGTGGCGCTCGATTGCTGCCTAAAAAAAAGAGCACCCCGCACAGCCTGCGCCACAGCTATGCGACCCACCTGATCGAAGCCGGCGTC
>CBHCMF010000067.1:0-20684 GCA_965974465.1 uncultured Noviherbaspirillum sp. | reverse complement strand
CTGGAGCGGGTGAAGGGAATCGAACCCTCGTCGTAAGCTTGGGAAGCTTCTGCTCTACCATTGAGCTACACCCGCGGAACCCGCATTTTACGCGGGTTTTAGACTGGTTTGCAAATTGCGGGGCTTCACTTGCAACCCAACGGATAAGCTTCACCGGCGCGCCACGTTCCTATTCATGCGCGGGAAGGGGGGCAATGCTTGTCTTCGCATAAGATTCGCGTTCAATCTCCAGAATTTCGACACAAAGCTGAACGTGCAGGTTCGGCGGGCATGGGCAATTCTGCTGCAACACAAATAACAAGTTGTCCGACAGTTCACGTTTTGTTTGCGCCGACCGGCCGCTTAAGATGGCAAGCTTCGCGTGGACAAAGGCTCGATTGGTCGATGAAGTGCCGATCAAGAAAGTGTCGAATCGAATGGCTCTACTCTTGATATCGAGTTCCTCGAAGTGCCCGGAAGCGACGAGGGCATGGTTTAACTTTGACAAGGTGTGGCCAGCGTCGAACTGGGGCAAGTTATCTGTGTATTCAATGGTAAGGTGTGGCATATATCTCCTGACTGTTCGCTTTGATTCGGCTACCAAAGGTGTTTTGCGGTGGGATGATGCATTCGATTTGCTGTTCGTCCAGTGACGTATTGTGCAGCATGCGCCGTTATTGCATCACTTTCTCACTACTGACAGCGCGGTGCAGCGCAGCGCGGGCAAGCAGCCGCGTAGAATCCAGCGTGGGTAGAGGAGAGTTCGTATCGCTCATGATCAGGGGGATTTCTGTACACCCCAAAATGACTGCTTCACAGCCATTGCTCTTCATCCGTTCCATGACTTGCTGAAAGTAGGCAATGCTCTTGTGTTCAAACCTGCCGTAGACCAGTTCATCCATGATGATACGGTTGATTTCAATACGTTCAGCGTCAGTCGGACGTACACATTCCAAACCATGTGCTGCCAGTTTCTCTGGATAGACGGCACTGTCGACAAGCCACTTTGTTCCTGTAAGCCCGATGCGCCGATACCCACGCTTTGCCGCTTCTGTTGAAACAACTTCCGCAATATGCAACCAAGGACGAGGTGAACGAGACTCAACATATGAAAACGCTTGATGAATGGTGTTATCGGGGCAGACCAGGAAGTCGGCGCCGATGTTTGCGAGTTTTGTCGCGGAGGCCAGCATCAGCTCCCCAACGCCTGCTAAATCTCCGCGGTCGAGGCAATGCACGTATTCTGCAAGCGAGAGGGAATGCAGGGAGATTTCAGGATGGGCATGGGGACCAAGCAGACGTTCAGCTTCTGCACAAATTGTGCGATAGCAAAGGGCTGCGCCTTCAGCAGAACAAGCAACGATACCAATATGTTGTGTCATGGCGGCTTATGCTAAATTGCAAAGTGGCAATTTAGCATAAGCCGTTGGGATTTAATACGAGTGGGGCAGAACGCTGAGCCAAGCGTTCATGGGCCGCCCCGGATTACAGGAGTACCAGACGGACATCGATATTGTTGCGCGTGGCATTCGAATAGGGGCAAACAATGTGCGCCTTCTCGATGAGCGCTTGGGCTTCAGTTCGATCCATGCCCGGCAACTCGATCTGCAATTCGACTTCGATACCGAACCCGTTCGGGATCGCGCCGATGCCGACGCTACCGTTGACAGCGACATCGGCTGGGACGGCGATCTTGTCGCGTGCTGCTACGAACTTCATTGCTCCTAGAAAGCAAGCGGAATAGCCTGCGGCAAACAACTGTTCAGGATTGGTGCCTTCTCCTCCAGCACCACCAAGTTCGCGCGGCGTTGTGAGTTTGATATCGAGCACCTTGTCGGAAGACACAGCGCGGCCGTCGCGCCCTCCAGTAGCTTTAGCATGGGCACGGTAGAGAACTTGTTCGATCGACATTTTCATTTCCTTTCAGGGATGGTGTAGAAACGGCGACTTCAATGACACCCCGGCGCGCCGTTTTGCCGGATATTGAATTGCTCGGTATTAAATAGCGTACTATATAAAGATCTTAAAAAAAGACGCAGTTTGATCGCGTCCTTTTAGCGGAAAGGCTCCTTCACGCATGCTTCATTAACTTCTCCCGCAAAGATTCCAGCTGCTTTTTCATCAGGGTCAACTCACTTGGCGAGCAATCGGTAGCGCAAAAGACCGCGTTGTAAATTTCTGCCGCCGCATCCTGCATTTTTCGCCCCTTCTCTGTCAACGAAATGATGACTTGACGTTCATCATTTGCTGACCGTGAGCGGGTGATGAAACCGGACGTTTCCAGCCGCTTCAATAACGGCGTAAGCGTTGCCGAATCAAGAAATAGCCTTGCACCGATATCCGACACCGTTACAGCATCGTTTTCCCATAGGATCAGCATCACAAGATATTGCGAATAAGTCAGCCCTAGCTTGCGCAATAGTTTGCGGTATACCTTGTTCATCGCTAGGCCCGCCGAATACAAGGCGAAACAGAACTGCTCGTCGAGCAGTGGTGTGCGCTTGGTTGATTTAGGGGTGGATGTTCGTTTTGTGTCCATGTCTGCATATTATATAGTGCGCTATATAATTGCAAGCTATATTTAATGGGGATGCCTCAGGGATGTTTATTGACACTTTGATAGGAAAAATGTGGACCTATTTAGAAAGTTGACGTCGGGCGATAACGGATCGATTAGCTTGTGCGCTAAAGTGTAGAACCCATGCCATCAATAGAACGGCCAGCACAGAAGATTTGGGCTGGGCAGTGCAAGGCACCGCTTTTCTACAGCCTCAGCAATGGAGGCCAGCGGAACGTCAGTCAGCGTCGCTGTTGCCGTCCGCTGGGCCAAATTAATTGTTAGTGGTCGCAGCGTTTGTGGATGTCATATTCAGTACCGTTCCAACGCCAGACCGGAGAACAAGAGCCAGGCCCGCCGATTTCAATGTCTGGAAAGCCCTTGTTCTTCGTGCTAAGCAAGTTGTAGTCTCCGGCAGGGAAACCCAAGTTAGATTTCCATTGTCCTTGTTTGTCTTTGATGAACAGATGTAGTTCGCCGCCCGCCATGCCGTAGCAAGAACCGCTGCTAATCGAGACAAATACTTCGGGCTGACCATCTCCATTGAGATCAACGACTTGGGTCTCGGGTTGAACCACTTCATCGCATGGATTAATGAGCTTGCCTGCGCGCTTCTTGAGACCGGCGGCCTTATAGAGAGCGTTAAGTTCAGATGTCGGCACATTGGACACCTGGGCTGCGCAGGCGTTGCTGAGGAGGCAAAGAATGGAAAGGGTGATTGTTTTTGTGTAGCGCATGGTTTTTAAGCTTCTTAGGTGCTAACGAGTTTGCAAAAAGCGATATTAAAACGCATTTTTATTAGAGCGAGCAGGGTATCCAATGGAAGCTGTTCTACTTGATGCATCACGTCGAGAAGCTGGCCAATCATGGTGTTGCGCTCTAGCAAAGAATGCGAAAAGGGAGGCTTGCTATTTCGGCCCAAACCTTCGACACTTCAATCACTTTTGCTATTGCTAAAAAATTAATGGTGGCGGCGACTACTTGTAGTGAAATGCCACTCCGACCTGGGGGTGGGATACAACTTCATTAGAGGACATCATGAGGAGCTTCGATGCAGCACATTCTTGTCTACGCTGATTCGATGTCATGGGGCATCATTCCGACGACACGCAAGCGTCTTCTCTTCGACCAACGTTGGCCGGGCGTCATGGAAAATACGCTCTGCTCCTCTGGCAGGACGGTTCGCGTCATAGAGGATTGCCTGAATGGTCGCCGCACAGTCTGGGATGATCCATTTAAACCCGGACGAAACGGCCTGGTCGGCTTGGCACAGCGAATCGAAATTCATTCGCCGCTTGAGCTCGTTATTCTCATGCTCGGGACAAATGACTTTCAATCTATGCACGAGTACAACGCATGGCACTCATCTCAAGGTATTCTTGCGCTCGTATCGGCCATTCGCACGGCTCCCATTGAACCTGGTATGCCCGTACCGCAAGTACTCGTTGTCGCACCACCGGCGATTCGAACGCCCAAAGGACCGATCGCGCCAAAATTTGAAGGAGGGGAAAGAAAGTGCGTTGGGTTGGCTGCCGCATATCGGAAAGTTTGCGAGGAAATCTACTGCAAATTCTTTGATGCCGGTAGCATCATCACTTCAAGCGATGTAGATGGGGTACACCTTGATCTTGAGCAGCACTTAGTCCTTGGTAAAGCAATGTCACAGATTGTTGAGCCTCTGCTCTCGAAAGATGAGTTTTAACCTCTCGGATATTGTTGAACGGCCGCTTGGTCGTTCGCCGGGAGTCAGCTAAGGATCTCTCGACTTCTTTCCGTTTTTAGAGCTAACGGCTTGTATATGGCTTCTCTTTGGCGCATACGTCGACTTGCTATGGCAGGTCCGCTCAATATGGCTGTTATGCGATCCTTCTGATGGCAGAGACATGATCAAATTCCTCCTCTGGGGAGTGCTTTCTGAGCAACTCAATCGCACCATACCCCCATGAGACTGCCCCAAACGCAACGCTCTCTTTACGGGCTGCTTCCAAATCGGGGACTTGATCGCCAATATAGATCGCTTTACTTGCCGGAATGGTGGTTTTCTTCAACAAACGCCTTATTCTGGCTGACTTACCAAATATCGACATCCCGCACTCAAAATGGCTGATTAATTTCGCATTTGCCGGCCCCAGAATTTGGATCACATTGTCATACGAGTTTGAGGTGACGATGGCAAGCATAACGCCTGCATTCGATAGATGAAGCAACATGTCGTCGACTTGTGCAAAGAGAGAAATACTTTCTGCATTCTTTCTCATCATAGAGATGACGCTCGTTGCAACCAGGGGTAATTTCCATGAGGGCAAACCGATGTGCTTCATTATCTGTTGTGGCGTGTAGTGCCTAAAGGCGGAGGCTTCGCACAGATCTATTTTTTTGAAGTCGTGCTGTTCGGCGAGCTGGTTAAAAACACTAACGAAAAACGGAAAAGAGTCTGCCAGCGTTCCATCGAAATCAAAGAGTGCAAGCTGATATTTCATTGCTATGGATGTGTGCGACGAGGTGGTGCGAAAAGTCCGGATTTGGTGGTCTCTCGATTTTTTGCGTCTTTAAAATCCGAAAGGGGATTGGCTACAACACTTGGATTGTAAAAGGTTGGTTTAAGCTTGTCGCACCAACAGCCCTGCAAATAGTGGGAGAACGCAGTTCCGTATAGGAGCGTCTATGGCGTTTAGAACGGACGTCAACCGGCGCAAAGACGTCAGGCTTGTCATCCATTCTATTCATTCCACTGACGTTTGCATGTCTTGAGAAAAGGTTGAATGTTGCAAAAGAACTGTGGCCTGCGAAGGCTTCACCTCTGTTTTTATGCGTTGTTACGGCCTTCATTCTGAAAAAAACTCCTCGCATGTTATCCAGCTTAAGCGCATCAACGTGCTGAATATTCGCGCGTTAACGGACTGGCTCTCTTCTTACTGCAACGAGAACTATGGGTAACGTTCCCATCGTGTATCAAGAAAATAGGGCTCCGTGCTCTGCAGTCTATTGCTGCGTTCCCAGCCTAAGAAGCCATCCAGTCGCCCCAACATCACGGCGTAGCCATGGGCGAGTTCTGCACCGATGGCACCGCGCAGCAGGGGCCGTACGACTGGGGCGAGAAGACCGCGTACGATGACCCAGAACGGCAATCCATGTTTGACGTAAAGGGCTCCTGCGCCGCGTGCGCGGTGCCTTGCTGCGAGACGTGCTTCTCGCGTGGGAGAGGGGGGCTTCAGCGGGTGATGGACGTGTGCGGCGGGCTCGTAGGTTAATACCGCACCTTCACGTAGTGCGCGTAATACAACATCCGTCTCTTCTCCAGCGCCGAACCAGCGGCCGACGCCGAGCCGAGGATCGAAGCCGCCGATCCTGTGAAACAACTTGCGGTTGAAGAACAAGGTAAAGGACGTCACGGGTACGTCGCGGAATACACGAGAGCGTGCCCATGTCAGATGTCTTGCCGTGACTGCTGGATCAATCTGCTCCGTCCAGCGTACTGCGACACCGGACATGGCATCGGTGCAGGCAAAGTGTGGCGCCAGCCGTTCCAGCATCTTTGTATCGTACCAACAATCATCATCAGGAAAGCCAATCCATTCGCCGCGAGCGAGCTCAAGTCCTGCATTGCGCGCTGATGACAGATTGGCGGGCAGGTGCTTCAGATGTGTGAGAGTCAGACCAGACCGACATGCGTATTCGATGTGTGGCAGCAGGCGATCATCCGCATTCTGGTCCACCAGAATGATCTCAAAGTTCTGGAATGTTTGGGCAGTTAGTGACTCAAACAGGCGGGCTAGCTCGCTAGTCCGGTTCACGGTCGCCACGATGAGAGATACCGCTGGCATGCTCATACCTTGGTTGCCTCCTGTCGCACGATGATGGATGAATGAACGGTGTGCTTTTCCTGGAAACGCAGTCCGACTTCGTGCGGGTTTTCATGAGCGTCCCGTTGGCGACGCAGTGGTTTTTCCTTCCGCCATTTGTCATACAGGCGTACCCACGTTGGAGACGTTTTCTGCTCCATGGTGAGGGGCCGTAAATGGTTAGGAATGAAGTGACCTTCGCGGAAGTGGCCGCATAACCGACACAGCTTTTCAGCAGCTGCAAGCATGTCATCATCATCGGCTGGAATGCTGTCATGACCGAGCTGATTGCCTTCGATGCGGTCGATGCCACCTGCGACTGCGCAAGGATAATAGCCTAGCGGTGTCAGGGCCATGCCGCATTCCTCCATGACCGCGCAGCCGTTGCGATAGTCGGCAAACCGATAAGCAGGGGTGTCTACTGGTGCGAGATTGAATGGGCCAAAGGTAGGCTGGAGATTGCCTGACTTCGCGGAGTTTTCGATCACGATGCCGGCCGGGATTTTTTTCAACATCGCCTTGACCGCCTTGCCGTTGCCATTAGTGACAACTTCGATGACGCAATGCGGGACCGACTTCCGGTATTGCAGGAGATCGTCAAGAATGCCGAGAAACTCCGGATGCAAGGTTGGTTCCCCACCCAGCAGGCGAATGTTCTTCCAATGTTTCTGGCGTGCGATCGATTCTGCAACGAACTGCTTGACTCGCTCGCGCGACATGTGCAGTTTTTCAGGAGCTTGTGAGACCGAACGATTGCAGTTCAGGCAGCGCAGGTTGCAGGCGTAAGTGAGATCGATTTCGATCCGGTCACGGCTGCGGCGATATTGCGGGCCAAGAATCCGGCTGAGTGGTTTTGTGATGCGTGCATGCCGATATCCGGCGCGGAATGCGTACCATGCCTTCGCTGGATAAAAGAAAAGTTGATTAAAAAGATGCCGAAAAGTGCTGCTTTTGTTTTCAACCATCGAGGTAGGCCTCCACGTGGGACGCAAGCAATGTTGAGTGCCCTTATCTTGATGAGTAAGCAAGCTTGCTTATTTGACAATTGTCAATTGGGATTAAGTTTTTGGTTGACGGTTACATGTCTCCTGTGAGAAAGCATGGCGCAGCGAAATTCTGTATGTAGAGCGATTTGACCTCCCTTGCACGCGCATTCAAACCGCTCTATAGGCTATATAGGGAAGTGAGGCGCTTCCTGAATAGCGCAATCTCAAGTGGCGGATGAGGAGAAGGTAGTGCAGTCTGGCATCTGCTGGATGGCGCGCACGAAATCGGCAAGTCGGCGTCCTTCCTGGCTTGGATAGTTGTCCGCTGAAGACAAATTACGCACGCGGTCGAGCCGGAATGAGCGGAAATCTTGGCGTAGTTCGCACCAAGCCGCAATCAACCAAATACCACCAAAGAAATACAACGCCAATGGCCAAATCCGCCGATGGGAAATTCTGGACTCTGCATCGGCATACACCATGTCCAACTTGCGACATTGCCCGATAGCCTGTCTGATGTACTCAAGGCGTTCGCCGTGCAAGGGATCGATATGATTGGACGGCGCGAACAACGAGGTCGCCTCGACAAAGTCACGCTTTTCTTTCGGCAAGGCCAGTGTGATCTTGGCCAACGCGGCAACGCTGGATGCTGCCAGTTGCGGACCACCCCATGCTTGCACCATACGCATGCCGATGACCAGCGCGTCGATTTCATCCGCAGAAAACATGAGCGGTTGCAGGTCAAATCCGGCTTTGATCCGATAACCGATACCGGCTTCGCCTTCGACAGGTACGCCGGATAAGGAGAGATCGCGGATATCGCGGTAGATCGTTCGCTCCGATACTGACAGCCACTCGGCCAGTTGTCTTGCTGTAGTGAGACGCCGACCGCGCAAATATTGGGCGATCTGAAACAGGCGGTCGGCGCGGCGCATTAGTGCTTCACTCCAAGCATTTTATATTCACAAGACATGATGACAAAGGGATGCTACCGCGTTCAGTTCGTCAGTGCATTGCGTGCAGGGCAAGACGGTTGCCCTCGGTATCGATGAAGTGCGCGATGTAGCCCATGTCCTGCGGCAGCGCCGTCTTTTCCATTACGATGTGCCCTCCGGCCTCTTTAATGCGAGACAGCACATTGTCTATGTGCGGTGTTGCATCGAGGTAGAGAACCGTGCCGTCTTGATTGGGAACATAGGATTCTCCTTGAATGACACAGCCGACGCTGTTGCCATCGTTGTCGGAAAAGATACCGATCGGGAATCCGCTGCACTGTTCAATTTTCAGCTTACTGTCGAAAACAGTTTCGTAAAATTTGACCGCGCGTGAAAAGTCGACCGAAGGGATTTCGAACCAGTTGATTTTTGTTTGCATGATGTTCTCCTTGAAATGCCACATGGCATAGACACATCATGCGGGAGGCCTCCTGACAGCATTGTGTCAGGAGGCTGTCGGAACCTGTGCAGGTTCTCAAGATTTCGGTTTGGCTTCCTCGCGCCGGTTGAATCCCGCCACCATGTCAAAGCGGAACAGTCGGCACTCCAGCGCACCATTGAAGAATGGCGTCTTGCGCGCTTCCTTCAGGCGCAGCAATTTCGGCAAGCTGAGATCGGCAGTGAAAAGAAACACCTTCCAACCAGCAAAGCGCTGCTTCAGCGTGGTACTGAACGCACTGTAAAACGCGGTTGCCATTTCGTCCGGCGGCTGTGTTTTGTCGCCCCGTACGCCGATCCGTTCGCCATACGGCGGGTTGGTCAGGATGAAACCCGGCGTCTCGCTGGGTGGCTTCACTTCCTGCGCTTCGATTTGCTTGAGCGGTACCTCAAACTGGATGCCAGCATTGCGCAGGTTATTGCGCGCCATGACCACCATGTCGCCAGAAATATCACTGCCGAAAATGGTCGGTGCAGTCGGTAGGGGATTGGGTTTGAAACTGCCTTTGATCGTCAGCCACTCGTCGGCGTTGAAGCCGAAAAATTTTTCAAACGCAAAGCCACGACGTGCCCCTGGCGGAATGCCAGCAACGATCTGCGCTGCTTCTACCAAGATAGTGCCGGAACCGCACATCGGGTCGAACAGCACCGTTCCAGGTTTCCAACCGGAGACGCGCAGCAAGCCGGCGGCGAGGTTCTCGCGCAGCGGGGCATCGCCCGTTTCCTGGCGCCAGCCGCGCTTGAATAGTGCTTCGCCAGAGGTATCGAGGTACAACGTATAAGTGTGTGCATCAAGGAAGCCAACGATACGCATGTCCGGCGTGCGCGTATTGACCGAAGGCCGATTTCCATACAAGTCGCGGAAGCGGTCACATACGGCATCCTTGATCTTCAGTGTGGTGAATTCCAGACTTTTCAGCGGCGATTTGATGGCGGTGAGATCGACACGGATCGTGTGGCTGACATCGAACCATTCTTCCCATGGCTGCGCCAACGTCAGGTCGTAAATGTCGTTCTCGTTGACGTACTTGCCATGCGCAATGCGTAACAACACGCGCGAGGCAATGCGTGAATGCAGATTGATGCGATAGCTGTCAGTGAGCGTACCAGAGCAGTGCACACCGCCTGGTACCTGGTTGTGAACCTGCAGTGTGCGACTTTGTTGCGCGATCTCGCTGATCTCTTCGGCCAAGGCAGCTTCGAGGCCGCGGGGGCAGGGGCAAAAAAACGAATGCGACATGGGGGAACCCTTTATCCGTGAATGACGATGCGCGATAGCCGCACCAGTCAGAATGGTTTTACAACGACAAGAATCACGATCAACAGTAGCGCGATAGTCGGTATTTCATTGAACCAACGATACCATCGATGGCTGCGCTTATTGACACCGTTTTCAAACTTCTTCAGTAGCACGCCACATCCATGGTGGTAGAACACGAGGAAGACCACCACAGCAAGCTTCGCATGCAGCCAACCATTGCCCGGGCCTTTTCCAATGCCGTAGCCGAGCCACAGCCAAAGACCAAACACCAGCGCCGGCACGGCCAGCAAGGTCATGAAGCGGTACAGCTTGCGCGCCATGACCAGTAATCGCGCCGTCGCCGTTGCATCGGTCTCCATTGCGAGATTCACAAAGATGCGCGGCAGATAAAACAGCCCCACAAACCAGGAGGCGACGAAGAAGATGTGCAGTGACTTTACCCAAAGCATGATGTTCTTCTTTATTATTCGCGTACTTCGCCGTGGCCGAATACCACGTATTTCAACGAAGTCAGGCCCTCGAGACCCACAGGGCCACGCGCATGCAGCTTGTCGTTCGAAATGCCGATCTCCGCACCCAGACCATACTCAAAGCCATCCGCAAAGCGCGTCGATGCATTGACCATCACCGAAGCAGAATCGACTTCACGCAGGAATCGCATAGCACGGCTGTAATCTTCCGTCACGATCGCATCGGTGTGTTGCGACGAATAGGTATTGATATGCTCGATCGCCTGATCGACATCGTTCACGATCTTGACTGCCAGAATCGCGGCAAGGTATTCGGTACGCCAATCTTCTTCAGTGACAGTGGCCAGATGCGGATAACCTGCGAGGATGTTGCGCGCCTCGTCGTCCGCGCGCAATTCGACGTCCTTGCTGCCGTAAAGCTCGGCCAGCTTTGGTAGAACCTGCGGCGCAATGCTGCGTGCCACCAGCAGTGTTTCCATCGTATTACAGGTGCCGTAGCGGTGGCACTTGGCATTGAAGGCGACCTTCAGTGCTTTCTCAATGTCGGCCTTGTCGTCGATGTACACATGGCAGATGCCGTCCAGGTGCTTGATCATTGGCACCTTCGATTCTTTCATCAGGCGCTCGATCAGGCCTTTGCCGCCGCGCGGCACGATGACGTCGACGTATTGCGGCATGGTGATTAGCTCACCCACTGCGGCGCGGTCGGTGGTTTCGATGATCTGTACGGCGTCTTCCGGTAGACCGGCAGCTGCCAAGCCTTCCTTCACCAGTTTCGCTAGCGCCTGGTTGCAATGGATGGCTTCCGAACCACCGCGCAGAATGGTGGCATTACCGCTCTTGATACACAGTCCGGCCGCGTCTACCGTCACGTTGGGGCGCGCTTCGTAGATGATGCCGATCACACCCAGCGGCACACGCATTTGTCCAACCTGAATGCCGCTCGGACGGTATTTCATGTTGGAGATTTCAGCGATTGGGTCGGGTAGAGCGACGATCTGCTCCAGGCCCTCGGCCATGGTGGCAATCGCCTTGTCGGACAAGGTAAGACGGTCAAGCATCGCCTCTGCCAGTCCGTTGGCGCGAGCGGCTTCCAGGTCTTTTTGGTTGGCAGCACGCAATGCGTCGGCATCGCGCCGGATGGCCGCAGCGATTAAGGAGAGTGCCTTGTTCTTGACAGCGGTATCGGCCTTGGCCATGGCGCGCGACGCTTTGCGCGCGCGCTGTCCGACCTCGTTCATGTAATGCTTGATGTCCATCTCGTTACTCCGCTTGAATGTTTCCGAATCTGTAGAGCAGAAAGCGAAACGCCTTCTGCGCAATAGAGAATCAACCGCGTGCTACTTTTAATCCCAGTTGCAACAATGCATCCCACGCATCGCCTGCAAACGCCTTTGCACGCAAGCCCTTGACCATCTTATCGATTTGCGCCGCCTCCTGCAGAGCACTTTCTAAGGTAGAAAGTTTCAAACGGCGCAGCGCCGGTTCCATCAGTTTTTCGCGTGGACCCCAGATACGATATTCCTTCAATAGCATGCCAATGGCCTTGCCTTGCGCCGCACCGGCTTTGATCTTCAACAGGGTGCGAATTTCTTCCGCCATCGCCCACAGTACCAGAGGCAGCGCTTCGCCTTCCCCTTTCAAACCCTCGATCATCCGCACCAGACGGCTCGCATCACCGGCTAGCATTGCCTCATTCAGTTTGAACACATCGTAGCGGGCGACGTTCAGTACTGCATCCTGTACCTGCTCAAAACTCAGTTTACCTTCCGGATGCAGTAGCGCTAGTTTCTGGATTTCCTGGTGCGCAGCGAGCAGGTTACCTTCAACGCGGTCGGCAATGAAGTCAATGCTTTGCCGGTCGGCACTCTGACCTTGTGCCGCCAGCCGCGTGCCTATCCATGCCGGCAACTGTGCGCGCTCGACCAGTGGGATGTCGATATACACCGCTGCCTGCTGTAGTGCGGCGACCCAGGCACTTTTTTGCGTCTGCCAATCCAGTTTGGGCAGCGTAATCAGTGTGACGTTGTCCGGGTTCAGTGCTGTCGTGTATTCCTGCAATGCTTGTCCGCCATCCTTGCCTGGCTTGCCGGTGGGAATACGTAGCTCGATGAGCTTGCGATCGCCGAACAGCGACTGAGACTGATTGGCAGCGAGCAGTTCGCCCCACTTAAAGCTGCGCTCCACCACCAACACGTCACGTTCGGTAAAGCCTCGCGCCCGTGCGGCTTTGCGGATCTTGTCCGCTGCTTCCAGCGCCAGCAGGTGTTCGTCACTGGCAATGACGTATAACGGCGACAGGGATTTCGCCAAGTGTGCATCGAGAGCGTCCAGCCGCAGTTGCATGGCGGTTCTCAGGCCGTCCTGAGAGCGACCAGCCGGCGCAGGATCTGCTGCACCAGGTCAGTCTGCATATCGCGGTACAGCATCTCTTCTTCCTTCTCTTTCGCGATGATCTGCTCTTCATTGAAGCTAAGATCCCGCTTGAGCGTGATCTCGGTCGGGGCCAGCAATTCCTTGTCCGCGCCATCCTTCACACGAAAACGCAGCTTGTAATACAACGAGTATTCACGAATGCGTCCTCGTGTATCCAGGCTGAGCGTTGCTTTTTCGCGCGATTCGTTTAGCACTTCAATGATGGCCTGCGCTTCTTTTGGCTCGTTAACGACTACCGTATTGCCGCTGGCGCGGATATTGCGGCGTAACTCGATGCCGAGCGGCGAATTTTCCGCAATGCCAAGGTAAATCGTCTTAAATGGCAGCTCCGACTGACCATTCGTGCCGCGCAGCTGAAAGCCGCATGAGGACAGCATCAATGCCGTTGATAGGGCGAGAACAGCGCGGCGTTTCATGACGACCTCCGTTGGCGAGTGCTTAAGCGACGATGTTGACCAGCTTGCCGGGCACGACGATGACTTTTTTCGGCGTGCCTTCGACAAATTTCTTCACGTTTTCATTGGCCAGCGCCGCAGCTTCGATCGTGGCCTTATCGGCCTCTTTCGGTACCTTGACGCTACCGCGCAGCTTACCGTTGACCTGCACTATCAGTTCGATTTCTGACTGTTCCAACGCAGCAGCATCTACTTGTGGCCAAGGGGCGTCCAGAATATCGCCATGCGCTTTGACAAAGCCCAGTTCGGTCCACAGCACATGCGTCACATGCGGCGCGACCGGGTTCAACAGACGCAGGAAAATCGATATCGCTTCAGCGATGACCGCATTCGACGCCGCGGAATCGTCAAGCTTCGCATCCTCGATCGTGTTGAGCATTTTCATGCAGGCGGACACGACGGTGTTGTACTGCAGGCGCTTGTAGTCGTGCTCGGCTTGCTGCAGGATCTTGTGCACCTCGCGACGCAAGGCCTTCTGCGCATCCGACAAGGAGCCCGTATCGAGCGCACCGGCGGATGTGATGCGCGAAGAGTGTGCATACGCGTAGGCCCACACACGGCGCAGGAATCGGTGGGCACCTTCTACGCCAGCATCGTTCCACTCCAGCGTCTGCTCTGGCGGTGATGCAAACATCACGAACAGGCGTGCGGTGTCGGCGCCATACTGGTCAATCAGTTCTTGCGGGTCGACGCCGTTGTTCTTCGACTTCGACATCGTCGTCATCTCGTATTCGAGTGGCGTGCCGTCCTTCTTCAGTTTGCCGCCGACGATTTGTCCGCGCTCATTGGTGAGCACGTCGACTTCATGTTCCCAGTAGTAATTCTTACCAGCATCAGCAGGCTTGTGGAAGAACGCGCCTTTCAGCACCATGCCTTGCGTGAGCAGGTTGACGAAGGGTTCGTCGATCTTCACCAAGCCGAGATCGCGCATTACCTTCGTCCAGAAGCGCGCATACAAGAGGTGCAGAATGGCGTGTTCGATGCCACCGATGTATTGGTCCATCGGCATCCAGTAATCGGCGCCGCCGGCCACCATCTTCTCGTTGTTGGTCGGGTCACAATAGCGTAGGAAATACCATGACGAATCCACGAAGGTATCCATCGTGTCCGTTTCCCGCCGTGCCGGCTTGCCACAGCACGGGCAATCGACCTTGAGGAAGTCCTCGCGCTTGTTGAGCGGATTGCCGCTGCCATCTGGCACGCAATCTTGTGGTAGCACCACCGGCAGATCCTTTTCTGGTACCGGCACGGGGCCGCAATCGTCGCAATGGATGATTGGGATTGGCGTTCCCCAGTAGCGTTGGCGAGAAATACCCCAGTCGCGCAGGCGCCAGGTCGTCTTCTTTTCGCCAATACCTTTGGCCACGAGGTCAGCGGCAATCTTGTCGACCGCAGCCTTATAGTTGAGCCCGTCATAGGCGCCGGAATGGATGGTCACGCCGCGCTGCTTGTCACCATACCATTCCTGCCATGCATCGGTCGAATACGTCTCGCCCTCAATGGCAATCACCTGCCTGATCGGTAAGTTGTACTTCTTCGCGAATGCAAAATCGCGCTCGTCATGTGCCGGCACGCCCATCACGGCACCGTCACCGTAGCTCATCAGCACGTAGTTACCGACCCAAACTTCGACTTGCGCGCCTGTTAGCGGATGCGTGACGAATAGGCCGGTCGGCATGCCTTCCTTCTCGCGCAGCGCGAGTTCGGCTTCAGTGGTGCCGCCTTTTTTGCATTCCTCGATGAACGCGGCCAACTTTGGATTGGATGCTGCGGCATGTGTCGCCAGTGGATGTTCAGGCGCGACCGCGCAAAAGGTCACGCCCATGATGGTGTCAGCACGTGTGGTGAACACGTACAGCTTGCCGTCCTGAATCAGTTGGCCCTGATGACGGATGTCATGAGGGAATGCGAAGCGTACGCCTTCGCTCTTGCCGATCCAGTTTTCCTGCATCAGACGCACGCGCTCCGGCCAGCCAGGCAATTTGTTGACGACACAGTCAAGCAATTCCTCGGCGTAATCGGTAATCTTCAAGTAGTAGCCGGGGATCTCACGCTTTTCCACTAGCGCGCCAGTACGCCAGCCGCGGCCGTCGATGACTTGTTCATTTGCCAGCACGGTCTGGTCGACAGGGTCCCAGTTCACGACTTGGGTTTTACGGTAGGCGATCCCTTTTTCCAGCATCTTCAGGAACAGCCATTGGTTCCACTTGTAATAATTTGGATCGCAGGTGGCGACTTCACGCGACCAGTCGATCGCCAGACCCATCGCCTGCATCTGCTTCTTCATGTAAGCAATGTTCTCGTAGGTCCACTTCGCCGGCGGCACACCATTCTTCAGCGCTGCGTTTTCCGCCGGCAGACCGAACGCATCCCAGCCCATCGGCATTAGCACGTTGTGGCCATTCATGCGCAGAAAGCGCGTCAACATGTCGTTGATGGTGTAGTTGCGCACATGTCCCATGTGCAGCTTGCCTGACGGGTAGGGCAGCATCGAGCAGGCATAGAACTTTTTCTTGTCGCGGCCGGCCTTGTCTTTCGCGTGTTCGACGGTCTTGTAGGCGTCGATGGCATGCCAATGCGCTTGCGCTGCCTTTTCGACGTCGCCGGGGAGATATTTTTCTTGCATGACGGATGGAGCTGGAAGTGAATATAAACCGGCCATTATACTGGTTCAGCCCCATCTGTTGCGCCGCAGCGCGAGGGAAGTTCAGGCGAAAATCAGCGCAAAAGCAAGCTTAAAGGCGGCTTTTGCCCCTTCTCGATACAACGTTCATTCACCTCGGCAGCGCAATCTTCCAGGGCGTCAAGAATTTCCGGCGCCTTTTGCTGCAGCGCGGCGGCATGCAGGAGCTCGATCCGCAAGGTTTCATCGGGGGCGAGGGTGAATTTCGACATGGCGTCGCCGTCACGCAGACTACTTAGGCAATCTATCCAAGCGTCCATGTTTTCACCGTAGAAATCAGGAAAACCAAAGACCACACGGCACTCGGCATGAAATGCATTCCAGTCACCAATACGGCGGCCATCAAGTGAAACGACAGGCATGGAAACCTCTTACTGTCCCTGGGTGTCGGTCACGAAGCCAAGTTTAGTCATGCCGTTGGTCTGAGCTGCGGACATGACCTGTGCGACAAGTTCATAGCGAATCGATTTGTCGGCCCGCAACTGCAGTTCGGGCTGCGGATTTTTCTGGGCTTCCTTCGCCAATCGAGCCCCCAGATCGGCCTGCTCGATCGGTTCGTTGTTCCAGAAAATTTTGCCTTCACTGTTGATGGAAAGAGAGATGGTTTCCGGCTTCTCCGGTGCAGCGGCTGATTGTGCTGTCGGCAGGTCCAGCTTGATTGCATGGGTAAATAGCGGCGCGGTGATAATGAAGATTACCAGCAATACCAGCATCACATCCACCATCGGCGTGACGTTGATGTCCGCCATCGGAGCTTGGTTTTTATTGTCGTTGAATCCGCCAAATGCCATGATCACTCCCTCCTATTTGCTGCCGACGCGCGTGCCGGTAGTTAAAAACGCATGCAAGTCATGCGCGAAGGCATCCAGTTCGGCCAACGTCACGCGGTTAACGCGAGTAAATGCATTGTAGGCAAGTACGGCAGGAATAGCGACGACAAGACCGAGCGCAGTCATGATCAGTGCCTCGCCGACCGGCCCTGCTACTTTGTCAATCTGTACCGTGCCAGCCGTTGAAACAGCGACCAAGGCATGATAGATACCCCATACCGTGCCAAACAGACCGACGAACGGGGCCGTCGACCCAACCGATGCCAAGAGCGTCAACCCATTCTCCAGGCGCGATGACACGCGGTTGATTTCCTGCCGCAAGGTGCGTGTGATCAACTCACTTGGATCGATGCTGGCATTAAGCGAGCCGGCCTGTGCTGTGACATTTGCTGCTTCAGCACTCTGGACCGCGAGCGGTGCGTACACGTTTTCGCTATCGACGTTTTTAACGACTGCAATCGCATCTGTCAGGGTGGGCGCTTTCCAAAAGCCTTCCAGAGCGCCAGCACTGCGGCGGATGCGCCAGGAACTCCAGGCTTTTGAAAAGATGTAATACCAACTGATCACGGACATCGCCAATAAGAGATAGGCAACTGCATGCGATACTGCGTCGCCCTGAGACCAGTAATGTGCAAAGCCGAGTGTTTCGTTCATGGTTGTTAACGCTTTCGTTTTAGTTCTTCAACTTGAATTCGATGGGTAGATCAATGGTGGTCGATACGGGGACGCCGTTGGAGGTCGCAGGCTGGAAAATAAGTGACCTCACATTCGAAACTGCAGCCTCATCAAGAAGAGGATTGCCACTTTCTTCCTTCAATTTTACCTTCTCGATACGACCAGTCGGTGACACCGTCACTTTTAATACGACGCGCCCTTCATCACCATACTGTCTAGCCAGGCGTGGATACCATTTTTCCGTCTCGGCGGCCAGATAGGACGGATTGATAAAGACGTCCGTCTTGACAGGTTGCGCGGTCGCTGCCGGCGTAGCTTCTACGAGAGACGTGACAGAAGGTGTGGATGTGGATACAGGTGGGGTTTGCGGCTCCCGTGCTTGTTGCGATGGCGCTGGGGCTGGTCGTACAACCTCTGTATGTTTCGTGTACGGTGTTGAGGTGGACGGCTTCTTTTCTGGTGGCTGAGGTGGGGGCGAAGGTGTCGGCTCGACCGGGGCAGGTGCCAGGATGGCCGGGGGCCCGAGTTGTACCGTCAACGGTACGGGGCGAGTGATCTGTTGTTTTGCAACTGATTGCCAGGTCACCACCGCCGCAGCCAGTGCTATGTGCAGCAAAAGAGTAGCGGTAGAGGCAACGTAAGGTGACCTGGTTTTCATTCAAATAGAGCAGCTCCGCTGTGGATGAGCGCTAGCGCAATCCCAACACGTCCTGCATGTCGTATAGGCCGGTAGTCTTGTCAGCAAGGAAACGTGCTGCGCGCACGCTGCCCTGAGCGTAGCTGAAGCGGCTTGACGACTTATGGGAAATCTCAATGCGTTCACCGATGCCAGCAAACAGCACCGTATGGTCGCCGATGATGTCGCCACCGCGAATCGTTGCAAAGCCGATCGAAGACGGATCGCGTTCGCCTGTAACGCCTTCCCGTGCATAGACCGCAACATCCTTCAGATCTCGGCCCAGAACGTCGGCAATGACCTCGCCCATCTTAAGTGCAGTGCCGGAAGGCGCATCGACCTTGTGACGATGGTGTGCTTCGATGATTTCGATGTCGTAGCCGTGCGAAAAGCTCTTTGCTGCCAGTTCTAGCAGCTTCAGTGTGACGTTGACACCGACGCTCATGTTGGGTGCGAATACTATTGCAGTTTTTTTCGCTGCCGCAGCGATTGCCGCCTTACCTGCTTCATCGAAGCCGGTAGTGCCAATAATCATTTTGATGCCATGTTGCGCACAGTATTCCAGATGCTTGAGAGTGCCTTCCGGCCGCGTGAAATCGATCAGGAAATCGGCATTGGCAAGCCCTTTATCCAAATCGGATTCGATCAATACACCGGATGGTTTGCCAAGGAAGAGAGAAGCGTCGTTGCCGACCCCTCGTGTTACAGCAAGTGCGCCGACTAGTACCGCATCGTCAGCGTTCTGGATCGTTTCGATTAGCATCCGGCCCATGCGGCCAGATGCACCTGCGACAGCAATTTTCAGTTGATTCATGCGATGTTTGTAATTATTTATCTTTACCCGTCCCAGCAATAAAGGCCAGGTATTCTTGTTCGGTCGGTAGTACGCCGCCTTCGATGTTGACGAGACGGTTATCTTTGAAGAAGACAGTTACACGGCTGGAAATGACTTCGCCGGAAGCTTTTTTCAGTCGGAAAATATAGTCCCAACGATCGGCGTGAAACACATCGGTCAGGAGAGGGGTGCCCAGCGCAAAGCGAACCTGTTCGCGGGTAAGGCCGTCCTGACGCTGCATACCTTCCTTGAGTTGCGCCACCATTTCACGCGAAACGAAGTTGCCTTGCTGAATATCAATGCGATAGGGGCGCAGGAAGCCGAGAAAGCGTTGAGTCTCGGTCGGTCCGGTGGTTGTTACGCCGCTCGCAATGGGTGCCGGCTCAGGGGATGCTGGCTCGTCAATCAGGGGATTCTTGGCCGCACAGCCCGCCAAGCAGGCCGCAATCAGGCACAGCGCCGTCGGCAGGGCAGATGGACGATCGGAGTTGAAGAGCGACATTCGCATAAAAGGTGTCAAGTCGTTGAGCAATTAGGCCAAAACGCTATATGATAAAGCAGATAATCTGAATTCATCCAACAAGATGCCTACCAATCCTTCCGAGTTAAAAGCCAGCGGCCTGAAAGCAACGCTGCCGCGGCTCAAAATTCTCGACATTTTTCAAAATAGCGCGGTGCGCCATTTGAGCGCCGAAGACGTCTATAAAATCTTGTTGACTGAAAACATGGATGTCGGTCTGGCAACAGTCTATCGCGTATTGACACAATTCGAGCAGGCTGGCTTGCTTCATCGCAACCATTTTGAAACCGGCAAGGCAGTATTCGAACTCAATGAAGGCTCGCACCATGACCATCTGGTGTGCCTGGATTGCGGTAGAGTGGAAGAGTTTTTCGATGAAGAAATCGAGAAGCGCCAGCAGCTAGTCGCAAAGGAGCGCGGTTTCAATATTGCTGAGCATGCATTAGCGCTCTACGGTCATTGTACGAAGACCGATTGCCCTCATCGTTCACGTTAGATTGCCCTCGCTGATTATTTATCTCTTTTTTGTACCTACCTGCGGGCATCCACAGCCATAGCACACGGCTTGTTGACAATAATTCACAAAAATGACGTCTGATAACAGAACTTATCCGCGCAAGATTTTGCGTTGCCAAGCTGGAATTGTATTACCTGGAATGGCCCCAGTGCGCGGACGTACAGTAGATATTTCGCTTGGCGGCCTTTGCCTGATTGTCAGTGAGCAGTTACCCGTTGGCCGGACCTGCTATGTCGGGTTTGAGGCTCCTCTGAACGGCAAAGCAGTACGTATAACTGCCACTGCGAAGATCGTGTACAGCATCCTGAGTGGGACGGATGGCTTCCGAACCGGCGTGCAGTTCACGGAGCTGGATGCTGCTAACAATAAGTTATTGGCTGAATTGATGATCTGACAACATTCGGAGCGGTTTGACCGTACGCGAGGTACGGTGAGCAGCGCTGGCCAAAAATGTCCTCCCTTCTCCCTTCACACATAGGTAAATTACTCTAGGGGTGACTTAATGCGCTCGATAACAGATTAGCCGTGA
>CBHCMF010000066.1:0-20693 GCA_965974465.1 uncultured Noviherbaspirillum sp. | reverse complement strand
AGTCGTGTGATGCAAGGCGGGTTTTGTGGAACTCTTGCTCATTCTCTCTGTTAAGAGGGCGTTGACGAAGTGCTATGTAAGCACAACCAGAAATATGAGTTCATGACAGGCTCTAGAGCAGTTTGCTGTCAGTAGTGGATCAGCGTATGGGTCAATCTTGAAGCGGCAAGCAACGCTCGCGACTTGGCCTTCGTCATCGGCTCGCCCTTGGCTCTGCGCCTTGCTCAGTAAACGATTCTAAATCTCTAACTTTCTCCCTTTAACCTCATATTGGATCTATGAAGAAGCTTTCTTTGTTAATTATTTCAACGATTTCGGTGGCTGGATGCGGCGGAGGCAATGCTCCTGATTCGGGGAACGGCGGAGCTGCAACCGGTGGAACTGTAAGCCTTCTCGGCAAGGTGGCAGTTTGCCCGGCTTCCTCAAGCGCAAAAGCGAAAGTGAGTCTTCCATACGGGGAGGATCAAAGCTATGAGGTGACGACCAATGCAGATGGTAGCTATGTTCTGGAAGTCGATCCTTCTAAAGTTGGCAGTGTCAATCCTGTCGTACTCAATATCGAGTCTGACAATTGCGCACCCGAAAGTATCTTTGTCGAAAACCTAGCGAACGCTCAAGGCCAAAAGACAATCGACACGCAAACAATCACGCTGCGTAATTTGGCACCCGAGGAGTTTGTCATTCCTCCTCCTTGGCGTCCTCTGACCCACTTAGGTAATGACATATATAGCGGCCCAGCAAATTCCAAGCTTCAGGTTGCGGCATCCGGTCTCACGACTTCGCAGCCCGTTGGTGTGCTGACGCAAGAACTGAAAGATCAATTTAAAACCGCTCATGTCGAGTTTTCTGCGCGCGGAATGCAAACAGAGTCTGTGCAATGCGCAACCCAATATAACAATCAGATTGGTCTCTCCGCTACTGGGAGCTCTGTGCCCTCACCGATTGTTAAAACAGTTCAGCCGGGGGCAAGCGATGCCAATGGCGGCTTCACCAGGTTTAGCATTCCGATCGATCTGAGTGATTTCCCCGTTGGCAGCACAATCAATTTCGTTGCGAGCTCTGGCCAGTGCATGAGTGGCGGCACAGACTATGATGACTTCGAATTGAGCAATGTGATCGTTCGCTTCGCGAAATAATGGTAACGCCCTGTTTGTCGTTACATCGATAAACGCAGCCTGGGTGTGTCTGCTGACACACCCATTTTCGGACTGTGAGTCAGAAAATAGTCTAGGTGTTGGAGCGATTTAATCCCTCAATATCATTGGGGGAAGCAATCATGTACTGACATATAGATGAGATGTACTTTGATGTAATAAACCACGCTTGTGTATCCAGCAATGCGGTGATTCCTTCGATGCATCCATGCAAGCCGGCGAACAACACGATGGCTTGCATTTTCTGTTTTGCTGCCGCGTTAAGCTTGCGGATGGCAATTCACAAAAGCGAATTGAATATATCCGCCTAAGCATCATCGGATATTTCCGCTAATCCAATTCATCATTACCTGAAATCGGAGAGGTTACCCATCCAAACGGCGTAACCGCCTCCGACTTTTGTTTGCAGATTCACGTACACCAATAATGCAGCTCACTGAAAAGATAAGACTTACGCCTGGGGTACTCTCCGCATCGCGGGTATACGGTTTCTGGCGAAGCTTCATTTTCGCCCTCGCCCTCGCCCTTCTGTCGATATTGGGGATTTTTGAACCACTTGATGGTCTCCTCTACGATCTTTTCGTTCGGAATTCTTTGGGATCCAACCCTATTGCGCGAAAGGTGATGCTCGTGGAAAGCCCCGCGACCGCGTTCTCTTCTGATTCGACGATCCGCTGGGACGAGCTTGCGAACGATTTGATTTTGCGCGGTGCGGCACAAGTCATTTTTACTGATGTTCCGGCAAGTCAAAATGCCACTGTCGAAACATTGCTCAAGAATCCGAAGGTCATCCTGGGGGGGGATCTCGCTTCCGATCTTGATCTTCATGCTGCATCGGTCATTTCCGATCCGCTGTTTGGAGTGCATCGCTACCAGCGATATTCCTATCGCGTCAGCGACAAGGATGTTCCAAGCCTGGAAGCGTTGGCCGCGTCTCGACTTGGCATTCATGTTCCGAAAGAAGAGCGCTATCTCGTTGATTTCAGCGGCGACGCAAGCGGATTTCCTCGCATGAAACTGAATCAAGTCCTCAACCGGGATTTCATCGACGACGTGGTGCGAGACCGTGTCATCCTGATCGGCCCCGCCGGCAAAGGATTTTATCGAACCGTAGCCACTCCGATCACGAAGGGTGATCGTCAGGTGACAGAGCTTGAGTACCATGGCTATGCGCTTGATACTCTGCTGCGCGGCACGCCGGTTGTTTCACTTCATCCGATTGCCAAGGGATTGGTTGTGGTCGGCATCTGGCTGGTCTGCTTGCTGATTCTGCAGCCCATGCCTTTCCGCAAAGCCGTGCTGACCGCGTCTTTCCTGGCGTTGGGCCTTGTGTCGCTTGCTTGGCTGCTGCTGTTGCAACGTTTTTATCTTCCAGTGCTTAGCCCCATCCTGGTCATTGGATCTTCCCTGATGTCTATCTTCCTGAGCAAAACCGAATCCCAGAATCAGGCACTGGCACGTCTGGTGACGGAAACGAATCTTGCTGCGTCAGGCCGCCTGACCGGACAGAGCGTACCGTTTGACGATGCTTTCTGGTCGCACGTGCTGGCCATGGTCGACCAAATCCTGCCGCTTACTCGTGTGGTGCTGCTGGAAAGGGTGGATGGCAGCAAGCATGTGCGGGAAGTGCGTTCCTTGAGGTGTACGGCCAATGCCATCGAAGAGCGTCGGCGCGACTTCGGACGCGCTCCCTATTCGACAGCGGTCGAGAAAGGCGAAGCGATCGAAGTCGGGAAATATCTGATGGCGGTAGAGCCTGGCGAGCATCAATTCCTAGCGCCTTTGGTCTGGAGCGGGCAAGTGCTGGGCTTTTGGGGGTTCGGGATACATCGGAGCCAGATGGCGGATCGCTCCACGCTCATGCATGCTGTTGACGTGTTGAGTAAGCAACTGTCAGAGCTGATGTTCGAACGCAGACAGAACATGTTGCAATCGATGGCGGCAGCAAGCTGGCGCGAGCATTTGATCGATCAACGCGATCTTTCCATTCAAAAGCTCGTTCAGCACCTGAACATGATCGATCGTCATATCAATGTGCTCGAAGACATGTTCAATGGGCTGGATGCGCCCACCATGGTGTACGATCTTTTCGGCCGGCCTCTCATTTCCAATGCGCGCATGAAGTCCTTGCTGCAGGCTGCACAAGTTCAGGCGGAAGCGCAATCGGTTGCCGATCTGCTGGAAACGGTCTGCGGATTGTCTGCCGAGGAAGCGCGTGCCGCGCTGGTGGGGGTGGTATTCAATGGCGACAGTGTTGAGCGCGAGGCACGCGTGGGTAATGCGCGGTACTTGCTTCAGGTGTCGAGGTTGCGCAACAGTACCGCGCGTGTCACGACTGGTCAAGAAGTGCTGCAGCATACGCATGGCTTGATGATCCAGCTATTCCCTATGACGAATCTGGAAATGCGGGAGCCTGAGCATGCAAAGCGCATGCAGCATGCGGCAGAACTGCCTCCGGATGGAAAGAGAGGCATGGGGGGCCAAGACGAGGAGCAGGCAGTGAATGTGCTGCATGCAGTCGAGGAGGCAATCGCGTCAACAGCCTCGTCTCCTGAACATGAAGCATTGAGTTTCGCGGTGAATGCGCCGAAGAGCGAGGCGAAAGCGCTCGCCAATCCCAGAAAGCTGAAAGACATTCTTACGGCATTGATTCAGTTCCTGGCGGAAGACTCAAAACAACAAGGCAAGATTACGGTCGATCTGGACACCAATGAAGAGGGGCTCGTCATCGCTTTGCAGAATAACGGCTTCGGCATGCCAAACGAAAAACTGCAAGCGATGCTCGACGGCCCTGCGTTGCCGAAATCGGATTACCTGCGGCGCATCAAGCAGTTGCAAGACAGCGCTTTCGGCAACCACGGACGACTCGCGTTGCGCAGCACGGTCGGTGGCGGATATGTAGCACAGGCCACTATGCGATTAGCAGACTAGGACGCGAAATTGAGCTGGTTTCCATTTCCCATTTTTCCTGAAGGTGCGTTGTCGGCGTCGGTGATTGTCACCGTATGGGTCGGCATCGCTATCGTGGCATTCACCAACCTCCGTCTGGGCTGGGTGCTGTCGGGCCTGGTCATTCCGGGCTACATGGTGCCTTTGCTGATAGTAAAGCCCACCGCTGCCGCCGTCGTATTTGCGGAAGGCGTTGTCACATACTGTCTCGTGTGGCTGTATTCGGAGTATTCGACCCGCTTTACCGGGTTGTCGAATTTCTTCGGGCGCGATCGCTTTTTTGCGTTGGTTCTGGTGAGTGTCGCGGTACGCATCGTCAACGACGGTTTTTTGCTGCCCGCGCTTGGCACGTGGCTACTGCAGAACTACGACTACGCATTTGACTACCGGAGCAATTTGCATAGCTTCGGCCTGATCATCGTCGCGCTGATCGCAAACAACTTCTGGAAAACCGGCGTGCGGAGAGGGGCATTGCCGATGGCGGTGCAGGTTGGTATTACGTGGGTACTTGTGCGCTATGTGCTGATGGAGTTCACCAACTTCAACATGGCGTCGCTCGCCTTCATGTATGAGGACAATGCAACGTCCTTCCTTGCCGCGCCCAAGTCTTACATCGTGCTGCTAGTCACAGCATTCATCGCTTCGCGGCTCAATCTGTTTTACGGTTGGGATTTCAGCGGCATTTTGATTCCTTCATTGCTTGCCCTTCAGTGGTTTGAGCCGTACAAAATTGCCACGACCTTCGTGGAGGCGATTGTCATCCTCATCATTGCCGATCTGGTGCTGCGCGCACCGGTTTTCCGCAATATCACGATGGAAGGCGCCCGCAAGTTGCTGCTGTTCTTTAACGTCAGCTTTGTGTACAAGTACCTGCTTTCCTGGTGCCTGATTTTGTTTATGCCGCATGTGAAAGTGAGCGACTGGTTCGGGTTCGGCTATCTGTTGGCCACCCTTATCGCCCTGAAAATCCACGACAAAGGCATTTTTGCAAGAGTGACGCGCGCCACGCTTCAGGCTTCCTTTACTGGCGTAGTTGTCGCAACGGTGATCGGTTTCCTGCTCGTTCTTTTGCCGGAGCCGGGCTGGGATGAGCCCGTTGCCAACCGCACTGCGCCTTTGGAACCAATGGCGCGCGATGTCCATGACATCGTCGCAGTTCTCGATGCGGAAAAAACCGATTACTACGCGAGCAGCCTGGGTCAGCCGATGACGGTGCCTATGCAGCGGGAAATCGATGCTTTTGCTGCAGGGGTGCGCAAGCTGATGGAATACCGCCATTCCGTCAATCCCCAGGTGTTGGAAAGTGCCCGTCGTGCACTTCTCGCTGCAAACTACAACGTCGAGCGCATTGCGGATCAATACCTTTTGCTGCGCGAACGTCAGCCGGCACATCATTGGGGCACGTATGTTCTACGTCTTGATGGCGAGTCGCAGTTGCTTGTGTCTGTCCCCGCACCGCTTGACGAGGCCGAATCATTTGAAGCTGGCGCCGCATTGTTCACCCGCTTTCATGCGCGCGCTTTTGCCTCGGCTGCGGCTTCCCGTTTTGCCAATGAAGACGGATCGTTTGATGTGTTGAAACGGCCTCAGACAATCTTCCAGGCATTCCATCGCGAATTGGCACTGCGTGAAGTACTGCAGGTGCGCACGCGCGAGAACGCGCCATCTGTCCTGCATGTGTCCGGCAACGTACCGGAAGGTATCAGCTTGAGAGCTCTGGAAGATTCGATGGCGGCGCTCAAGGTGGCGTTTACGCCGGCATCTCAACGCAATGTGCAACGCCAGACCATGAGCGGCAATTTTTCCGAAATCTGGATGAACCGTGCAGATGCTAGTCGGATGCGCTTGACCGGCAGGGAAAACAAGTCTGCGGTGCGCGAACCAATTGATCACAGTGTTGCCTCCCTGCTCAGACAGTTGGTGACGCCACAGGAGGTGGCAGCACCGGGAAGCAATGCATACCGACTGCCACGACAAGAAGAGCTGCTTCGTATCGATCGGGAAGTTCTTTCGCCGCTGCTTGCGTTGGCATCAACGTTGGATTCCAGCAAAGCCCCGGATCGGAATGCATTGGCGGTATTTTCATCGTCTGCGGCTAGCGGCCTTGCTTTGGGGCTCGAACTGCGCTGGCTTACCGAAGCGCAGGGCGGCGCGCACAACGATTATTTCCTCATCTCGGATAAAAGCCGCCATGGGGGATGGATCGTCATTAAGGCAGGTGCGGCCGAGAACGTCGTGCTTGAAGTGCCGCGGCCCGTCTCTGAATCGGGCACGCTGGAGATGGCAATCAATGCGTTTGGCGATTTGCGCGCGCGAACATTGGTCATTGCAGGGGCGGCGCCCGACGCCAACAAGGATGGCAGCGCTGATGTGCTGGCGATGAACAACGCAAAAAGCCTGTTCACACTGGCGCATCAGGCTGCCTTGCGTGAAATGGGCGAGCAAGCAGGTGTCGCGACACAGGTACGGGCATTCGGCGTTCGGCCCGATCAGCCTTCGCCTCGTGAAGATGCACTGCTGACGTTTAACACCGGAGAGGTGAATCGCGTCGATTTGTCCAGCACCGCAGCTGCTTTCCTGAATGGCTTGGAAAAGTCGGGTTTTTCCATCCGTCTTGGCACAGGTGCAATTGATACCGCCGGTTACGAGGCGACAAGCGGCGCGCAAGCCGCGTATATGAGCCAGACGCGCAACAAACATTTTGCCGTGTTGTGGGTCTCGCCGTTGGCACGCCGTCATCTCGACGAGGAGTCACTTGTCGCGGAACGTGTCCAGTTCACCGCGCTTGGATTGCCGGTGACGCAAGGCGCTGCGATTGCCGAATTGTCGAAACGCCAAATGAGCGACAAGCGGCTGCCCGACGAATTGCGCAGCAGTGCGGGGCAGTATCTGGCGACAAAGGACGTGGTCTTGCTCTCTACCATGCGGCATCGTTATCCAGGGTTGCGATTCGAGCGACTTGAAGATAGCGAAGGGCGTGGTGCGTTCTTGCTGATTAGCGACGGCAATCAGGCATTGCTGGCAGCAATGTCGCTTACTGCGCATTCCGGCAGCAACGATACTGAACTGGCAGCCGTGTCTGGTCCGCTGTCTGCAGAAGCCGCGACACGTTTCGTGACGGGTCGCTTACGTTGGTTGGTGGTGAAATGAGTTTTCGTTTGGTTCATAAACTGGTCGTCTCAGCGTTAGTCGTGGGTATTGTGGCATTCGCTGCAAGTCTTTCCCTGGAGAACGATGAAGCGGTAACGCAATTGAGCGCAGAATTCCGCGCATTGACAAACTTTGCTGAAGCAACGCGCGGAAACGTGCTGACGGTAGGAGGACCTCCTGTGGAATATGCGCTTCCGTCGTCAGCGGAAGCGGTGCGCATCCTGACGAATGCGAATCTCCTGTCCATCGATACTGCACGTGCGCAGCGCCGGGATGATACAACTCGGCGCTGGCAATATGCGATCGAAGTGGATGTGTTCGATTCGAGCGGCAATGAGCTGGAACGTCGTGTACACCATTATCGGCGTGATCTCGTCGAGGTGGAAATGCCTGGGGGACGTAGCGGAACAGGAGCGTTTTACCTTGAAGCGAATGCACCTGCGCCGCTGTCCGCAGCAAGCTTGAGGCTGCATTTTTCGGCTTCGGCCAAGCCTGCGCATTTGCGCATTCGACTGGTCAGCGCTGACCCTGATATCGCCGACCTGCTGGTACGTGTGGCCGTTCCGGTGCCATCGTCACAGCGTAAAGCCGATACAATGTGGCGCAGGTTAAGCGAAGAGCAGCGTGCGCAGCTTGCAGCAGGCAATATTTTTCCGCCAGCGCTTCTGACCGAGCAGGAGCGGGCCAGCGTGATCGAATCCCGCTGGCAGCCTCTTGGCCCTGCCGGCACATCGATTGGCCGAGACATCTACGTGTTGAAGGGCGACGATCTTGGCGCACCGGTTGACCCGCCAAAGCCGGAGGTATTGATGGCCGGCCCCAACCGGGCCACCACAATACAACTGCCAGAACAGGGCGGCAAGGTACGCATCGTTCTGGAGGCGGAAAGCGACCATGATCAGTCTTCGGGAGAGGTCAAACTGCGCTGGCTTGGCCACAGCGCTTTCCTGCGCCGCACGTCCACTTACAAATGGAATGGAAGCCGGGTTGAACTGCAAGACAACTTCGGTGGCGGCTGGCTGGAAATCGGCACGGCCCGAACGGCGAGAGTGCGCGTTGCGCTGATCGAGAAGGGCGAGGAAAGGGATATTACACCACCGATCCAGTACCTGCGCACCTGGGTTGCGCGAGATGATGGACCCCTCGACTTTTCCATTAGCCATATGGGCGACATGCCGACTCCCATGCGGCTGGTGCTGCGCCGCTTGGGCAATAGCAGCAAGCCGCCTGCGAATACGCCGGTGATGGTCACCTTCCTTTCCCAGGAAGGCGTGGTCGTGCGCACCATGCAGCTTACCCCGCAATTCGTCGCATCCCAATATGATGCGCCGTGGCCGGAAGTGCCCAGCGAGTTTGTATCCGACCCATGGGAAGCCTTCTTCAAGGTGCCTCCCACAGTGAAAACAGTCAGGATCGCCTCGCCGGAGGTTGTGCTTGCCAATGTTTACTCGCGCCCCGGCGATCTGCCGCGAGCAATCCGCATGCCGGAGGATGTGAGTTCGCCGGAGGCCATGAAAGCTGCCATTCCTGGATGGTTCGCGTTGAATCCCAAGGCGCATGATGCGCGTATTCTCGACGGCGACAGCAATTTGTTGATCGTACAAACCCGTCCGCCAGAGGACCGCCCGGAACTGGTCGCTGGGCGCTATTTGTGGGAAGACTTCAATCCTGCGAACGGCGGGGCGGCCCGAGTCTTTCTGGCGCCGCGCGAAGAAGGCGTTCCGGATCGCAAGGATGCCATCGGTGGTACGTTCAGGCCCGTTCCGAAAGACGGGCGGGCCACTTTTGTTGCAGAACCGGGCTATGCCGCAGTCGCGGCGCGGCTCGCTTGGGTTGCCGGCACACCCGGCACATTCCGCTACAAGGTCTTGCTGGATGGCCAGGAATGGTTAAGCGGTGTGGCTTCAGGCAGTGCGGGAGAAGTGGCGCTGCCTCCTTTCACCCCAGGGACGCACAGTATCAAGGTCGTCGGCGAGCCTAAGGTCAGTTGGTACGTAAGCCATCTCGCAAGCGGCGAAGCTTGGGTAAGGCGGCGGGCATATCTCTTCGACAAGCCTCTGAGCTTTGACGTCGAACGCACCACCTCCGAAGAGGAGTTCGTCTCAGTACGCCTGTTCCGGCCGGCGAGCATTGACTCACGCACGAGACTGCGCGTGAAGATCAGCGCTCCTAATACGTCAGAAAAGATCGGGCCATTTCCCGGCTGGCTGTTTGCAGAGCGTGTATACGACGTACGTCCCAGTGGTAAATTCGCCCTTCCGGTCGCAGAGACCCATGCCGAAAAAACGGACGCAGGCCAGTCGTTCTACATTCCGCTTCCCAAGGGCGCGCCTCAAGGTCGGTATCGCATTACGTTGACGCCAGAAAGCGCGCGCAGTTGGATCGCGGTGTCCCGTGTTACACCGGGCGCCAGCGCAAAGCCTGTGCTGATTGTGGAGAGCATGCATGATGACCAATAAGCGCAAGCTTGCCATGGCTTTCGCTGCAGGAATGGCTGTTGCCGCTTGTCCGGTTGTCCCTTCCCTGGCAAGTGGGGGGACGACGCTGGCGAAGGTCTATTCGCGCGCCTGGAAGGACGCGAAGTCCGTGGACTATGTGGTGCCGTCCGCCGATGAGCTGGCGACCATGCAGCAATTGTTCGTGCGCCTGTTGAAGGGCGAGCCGGTAAAAGCAATGGCTTCCGATATGCAGGCGCTTGGATGGGCCGTGTTCACGGAATCCGCCGGCGGCGTCACCTGGACGATCGTAGCAGAAGCAGAAAATCAACGCAGAGGGCGTGGACTCTACGCATTTTCCAATGCGGGCCGCCATGCACTCGAGGCTCCGCATGTGCCGAGCGACGAACTGACCGGGCAGATCCTGCTGCGCTATGCAGAGGATGGGTTGCCGCGAGCCTTGGCGTGGAACACCGTGCCGCGCAAGACAGCCGATCTTGCCCATCTCAATGGAACCTATCTAATCGCGTTCTCACGTGCATTCGCACAGGTCTATCCGTCGGAGAAGATTTTGCAGCTCCATGGTTTCGACGCCCAACGAAGACGCTCGGTCGCTGGCGCACAGAGCAGCGCCATCATCAGTGCCGCGCGCCATGATCCCCCGCCAGAATTGAAGTCGGCAGTGAAATGTATGCAACAAGAGATAGAAAAAAATACGCGTCTGTATGGTGTAGATGTGCATGAGCTTGGCGCCATGACAAACGATGTGGCGCGCGCATTGCGCAACGAAGGGTATAGAGGTTTTATTCATATTGAGATGGACATGTCGTTGCGAGAGCAGTTGGTCGACGTTCCCGCCAAGCGCCAAGCGCTGCTGAACTGCCTTGGAGGAACGATATGATTCATCGCCTGGTTTTGTGTCTGGCCGCTGCCGGCATCGTTACAAGCATTCCGGTACAGGCGGCAATCGATGGTGTCGCATCGGCGCGCAACAGCGCCGGTATGGCGCTGCGATGGGAAAACATAAGAAAGGGTGTCCCATACTGGATTTCGGGACCGGCGCCATCAGCGAGCGCGTATCGAGACTGGCATGTAGTCGAACTCAAGGGCAATCAAAGCGTGGCCATTCATGTCCCGGCTCGCGCGATGCTGCGCGTTATCGCCGAGCAGGATGCACCACTAGAGGCGCCGGTATTTTCGGTGTCGGACGGTACAGGCCTGGCTCTGGAACATAAACCGATTCCTGGGGCTGATGGACGCACCTGGCTGGTAAAGACCGATGCTGCGCATCCCGCCGTGATTCATTTGCATCGTGCCGGTCTGTCGGACACGCCGCAGCGCGTCGCATTGTTTCTCGGGTATATGGAGGAACCTGCCGATGCGACTACTTATCGTCATGAATTGCCGCTAAATGGCGTGCGTGTGAATGTACGACAAGCAGACGAAGCGCTCGCGCGCCCCTATGTGCGCATGCAAGCGGATGAGGAGTTCGCCATCGCAGTCGATGGCCCGGACCGGCTTGTACTCGAATATCGTCTGGATGCTTCGCAAGCTCCCGCATCCGCAGTGCTCACCATGAATGCAATGCTGGGCGATCAGCCGGCACGTTTGATTCATCAGGTCACCGCTCCGGAGACAGGCATGCCGCTGCGCATTGATGGTGCATGGCATCCCGCAAGCAGGCTGGAGCGTGTCGCGCTCGATATCCCGCCAGGTAAGCATCAGCTCCGGCTGCGTTCGAGCCACGGCGTGCTATTGCGTGCTGCTGTAGAAGGTAAAACGGATTTCCTTCTGCCGGAGTTCAATGTTCCCGAGGCGTGGCGTAACGCTGACAGCAACACTGCGCTGGAAGAACTGGAGCATAAAAGCATTGCAGCCGGTGTCTCGAATCAATGGCGGGACATAGGCGCGCTTACGAGCCAACGGCTGCAGCGTGAAGCGTCGCGGCTCGCCGGTCAATCCGAATTGCAAAGCGCTGCCGATGAACTGCAGAAGGTATTAACGCAGTATCACGATTTGCTTCCTGCTGAGCCCAATACCGCACAAGCGCGCAGCGTGGTGATGCAGCTCTCCCAGTCCCCCAAGGGCACGCCGCGTAACCATGTGACTGGGCCCGATGCGTTTTTTGCGCCAGCGCTACTGGCCCTGTTCCATCACATCAGTGATACGGCTGTTCGCTTTGCTCTGCCCAAGCTTCCTTATCCAATTCGCCTGCGTGCGCTCGTTCCAAGCGATGCGGCTGCGGTACGCATTGAGGTCAAGTACGACAATGGCAGCGTCACCACGCTGACTTCCGGTGTACCGGCCTTGAGCGAGGAAAGCATGCGCCCAGGTGCAACGGCATTGGCAACGACGCAGAAGGACGCATGGCCGCCGACACTTGGCGGTCATGCAGATCGAGCCGGTGCAGTAGCCATCCAAACGCAAGTCTCCAGCATGGAATGGCAAGTGCCCCAGAATGTGAAGAGCGTGAGCTTGCGCACTTTGGGCGGCAGCGTGCCGGTGGCTCTCCAGTGGGCGGGAAGCGCCGAGTATGTTCTGGACGATCAGTTCCTTGCACAGCTTGCGCAACATCACACAGTGGGCAATGCGTCCGAGCCTTTGATGCAAGCAGCGTTGCAGCCGTTGCAGCGCATGCTTGCAGCGGCATACACCCAGTTCACGGCGAATGTGGTCCCGCCTGCAAAGCTTGGTAGCAAAGTCGACAATGCAAGGGCTCGCCAGGCAGCACAAGCCGCCAAGCAGGAGTCTGAGTCAGCCCGTGCCGTGGAATTGTGGCAGCAGGCCATGCAGACAAGCGATGCATCCCAACAGGCGCTGGCGCTGCGCGGCATGACTAAAGCCCTATTCCAGTCAGGGGAGCGCTTCACCGCTGAGCGCCTCTTGCGCTCGCACTGGGTCAACGAAGACCCCACGTTGGCAAGCGTTGCCGAAGAAGAACTCGATGCGCTGTATACGCGTGAGGGCGACCGCGACATGCAAACGCTTTTCGCAGCAGCACGCGCAGCAAAAAACAAGTCTTCCTATGCACGCTTGAGCAAGGCGTTGGCTGCGGATGGCAATGAAGCCATGGCGCTTCTTGCCGGGCTCGTCTCACAGGAGCTTCACCTTCCTACACTGCTGCAAAGTGCGCTTCGCAGCAGAAAGTGGAAGACCTTCGATGCGCTGGTGGCGCAGCTTGACGCACCGCAAGAACGGGCCTTCTGGGAAGGACAACGTGCTCTGTCGCTCGGCCAACAGGATCAGGCAGAACGCAACTTCATCGAGAGCGGTGCCGGGGGTTGGAGCAAAGCGTTGACGGAAGGCCGGTCCATTTCCGAGAAGTTGCATGGCAACGACCAGGAGCGATTAGCGGCTGTGCAATCCTGGCTGCAATGGCAGGCAAAGCATCCCGGAGAGCGGTTATGGCAAGACCGGCCCGATACGCTGGTGCGGCATGGCGGCGGCGTCAGCATGCGCAGCATTGCACTCAATCTGCGCTCTGCATGGTGGCGTGCATCGGCACAGAAGCCGCTGGTGACGCGCGTTGTCGGCCCGGCGCGCATACGGGTTGAGGCGCGTCCTTTGCATGAGAGCGGCGATTCGCTATTAAGCGGATGGTTGCGGGTGAAAACCCCGGACCAGCTTTGGCTGCAACCCTTCTATCAGAACCAACCCACGCCAGGCTTGGAATTCGATACGCAGGAGGCCTTGCCCGGCATGTCGGTCGTACGTGAAGTCAATTTACCGGCTGGCCTGCATGAGCTGAGCATTGACGCTGGTGCCATACCAGTTGTCGCGCGGCTTCAAGTAGAACGGCCCGCGCTGCAGCTTCCGGTGTTGCCGGCGCCTGCCGCGGCGCATTTCGAATCGCACGTCAATCAAATCGGTCGACTCGAATCCGCGCCAACATGCGGACCTCGTGGCGGTTGTCAGTTGGTTGCAGACGGCTCCTTGAACGCATACCGGATCTCGTATAAGCCGGTACAGTGGATTGGCTTGCCCAAGCCGGATAGTGAGCGGGACCCGATCGCCAATCACCTGGCGGATAACGATATCGATGGCGCATTGAAGTTCGCAACCGATCCAGCGGAGCGCATGCGTCTGTTACTGTGGCTGGCAGAAACACGCCCGGCAGAGCGTGCGCGTGCCGTGGCGCTGGGAGCGGCGCTGGCAAAGGAGCATCCCGAGCAGGAGGTTCAAACACAATGGAACCAGCTTGCCACAAGCAGCAGTTGGGCGTTATTGCCTCTCGTCGATCGCAGTGCAGGTTTGCGCCGTGTGGAAGTGCTTCACGGAGAGCCTGAATCGCCAGCTGCCAGAATCCGTGCCGCATTGTTGCCTTCTTTGCGTCAGGGCGAAGTGCGCATCAGTGCAGGCGCGCGTGCAACCCTGCGATCCGATGCGTCATCGCCGGGTTCACTGGTCGTGGAACTCACGGCCGATGAAATACCTGGGAGTGTGCCGCTGCCTTTGCATGTAACGATCGAACACAATGGCAGCCCGTTGCGCAAAGTTCAGCTCAAGAACACGAATGAGGCGGTAAAGATTCCTGTTTCCATCCCGTCAGGCGAACAGCAAATCTCAGTTGTATTGCAACAGGCATACAGCAATCAGTTCCTGCGTGTGCGCTTTACCGGTACCCATCAACCGGAGCCGCAAGTGATGCGCGACTGGCATATCGCTACCAGTGCGCAACCGGTACAGGCAAGCTTAAGCGGCCCAACCTGGATTCGGATAGATCGTCTCGACAAGGATGGGGTGCGTAGCGAGGAACGATTGCTGACCCAACCTGTATCAACGCTGGTCCTGCGCCCGCAGTCGGGCACTGCAGAATCGCTATATCGGATCTACCAGCTACGTGTTAATCCGAAAGCGTCGACAGCATCGCGCCCCCGGCCCAGCAATTACCATCCTGCGCCGCTTCCTGACGCGCCTGCGGAATGGGCTGCGGTGTCTGAACCGGCATCGCAACGGGTTCGCTTTACGGATGCGGAACCCCTTGAAGGTCAACGCGATAGTACGCTGACTGCAAGAGCGGCGTTTCAGAACAGGCGAGACAGCGAAGCAAGTGGCGGAAGCGACGATTTGCCTTCCGAGCGGTTTGTCGAGACTGGCATATCGTGGCGGAAGCGAAATGAAGAGCAATCCCAAGCCCGCTTTGCCGACATATTCGTACGAGAACGCGAACATGGATCGCCTGTACTCGGCTTCAAACTGCAAGCCGAGCAGGACGTGCGCTGGCTGGCCGCGTTCCCGAGGCCATTCAAGCTTAATGCATCATTGAGCGGATATGCGCAAAACACGCCTGACAAACTGGGCACATCGCTGTCGCTCAATACATCGGTGTCCCAGATACAGAGGTTCACGTCAACGCTATCGCATAAGCCCTCCATAGAGTTCACTGCGCGCACAATGAATCTCGAATCGGTGCAGGACCGCAGTCCTGTCGATACCGATGTCTTTTCGACTTATCGGAAGCAACACAACCGGGCATTGAGCTTGAGCGACACCCTATCGTGGCAGCCATGGCGTGATACCCACGTGGTAGCCAGCATTTCGGCAACGACCAATCCGGATTTCAGCCTTAGGAATGTCGACCATCATCAAGCGAGCATTCAATGGCGGCAGATGGTCGGCCCGGTCATCATGGAGATCGGCGGGCGTACAACCTGGTACTGGGCGGATGTCGACCGGCCCAGTAATTCCATCCGCCGCGAAGTGCGGTTCGGTACGAGCGGAAATTGGTGGCTCAACACAGGCAAGCGCGTAGAGATCAGGGCCGAACTGCGTCGCGACATCGATGCATCGAAGACCTCGGGGGGCGTCGAATTGCGCTGGCACTGGGGCCCCGGGCGACAGCTTCAGGACTTTAGCCCGAGTGAGCTCGATTTCAGCACGATTCGTAGCTGGCAAATGCCCGCACCCCATAACCGTATTGAGGAGGAATAATGGCCGCGCAGAAGAAACACATGGTCGCGACCTTGTTGAATGACGGATTACGCCCGCATGAGGTGCGCCTGGAGCAACGGCACGTAGCCATGCTGGCTTCCGATTGGCCTGCCTGGCTGGAACGACAGGACGCCCGTCATACTTCTCCGGTCGAGTTGCTGGCGGTACGCTACGTGCAGTCTCACATCGCACGTCTCGTACAGGAAATCGCAAGCTTGCGTGAAGGTCAGGGAAACTTCACCCGCCGCTATGCGATTGCCGGATCGGATGAAGAGAGAAGGCGCATCATCCTCGACTATGCACGTGAACTTGGTGCGTCACGCATGCAATTGCGCGGCGATGCCAAGGCATTTCGACGCTGGTTTGGGGCGGACGCCGTGCAGGACCGTGCACGCATACGCATATTCCGTGCGGAACGCATGCTGAGCTTTTGCCTGCAGTCCTTGGGCCGGCTTGGCGTGCGCCATCTGAAGCAAGTGCAAGATCAGGAGGCAACATGGAATGCGCTCGCACTCGAAGACGTGATTTTGCCGCTGCTTGAATGGGACGGCGATGCCAGAGTACGCACGGAAGCATTTCATGCGCTGGCGCGCGCATTGCAGGCTGTTTCTGCTGAACTCGCGACCCACGCGATAAGCGACACAGCGACTGCATACATTTATCGGGCTGCGCTCGACAAGCGTCTCGATGTATGGATTCAGCGCGAAGCCTTGTTGCTGCTGTCGATGATTGCCCAAGACAGGTTCGCCGACGTGGTCAAACAGCGTCTGCAGGAAAAGGCAGGCGGCGACGACTTGTTTGTCAGGCGCTATGCGATCGAACTGGTTGGAGCGGCCTCATACCTGAAATCGAAGCAAGAACAACTGTTCGATGCTGCGCTCAATGACCCAAGCCCCTTCGTACGCCAGGGCACTGCACAATCGCTTGTTGCCGCTACCGACGATGTCGTTCGGAAGTGCTGGCCTGCGCTGGGCATCGATGATGCGGTCGTACAGGTACGCGCAGCAGCGCTGATGCAGTTGCCTCGGCTGGCAGTCAGTAAATCGCTTTATGAGGATGCGCTCTCCTGGCTCGCTACCGCATTGCAACGCGAGAAGGAAATGTTCGGCGTGCGCGTGGCATTGAAGGCAGTTGAAGACAGCGCCTTGGCGTTGAATGGCGAGATGCAATCGCGTTGGATCGCATCGTTGTTGCCGCTTGTCGAGCAGTTGCATGTCGATAGCCCCTTGTTGATGGTACGCCGCTGGGCGGCCGAAACACGCGAACGGATTCTGTGCCGCTTTGACCCAAAGAGCAAGGCTCTCGCACAGCAACTTGCCACCATCGCGAGTGATTGCGCCCCCGGTAGCGCATGCAACGTGGCTCCCACGACGGACGATGTCGAGCGCGTGGGAAGGGTGCTTGCCTGTCTCAGTCAGCGTGATCACGGCATTGGGCTGGAGCGGAGAAAAGACGGCTGGCGTGCATGGCGTGGGCATCGCTTCGGTTTTCGCATGTGGCGGCTGCTGCATGAGTGGCGCCATCCGTCTCCTGACAAACGGCAGGCATTCAAGCATACGATCGGGCGCACCTTCCGGGGCGTGGTCCGTGCCCCATCTGCCATCCTGAGCGAACTGGCGCAAACCAAGGTTCCCGGCGAGCCCCTGCATATGGGCAGCGAGGCTGGCTGGAGACCATATCTGCCGCTGGTCGATGAGCTGATTTCCCTGCTCGATGAAAGTCCTTCCGAAGGCCCCTTGCGTTTGTACACCGCCGAAGGCGTTACCGAAGTCTCTGCCCCGGATAGGCAGGCAAAGCGGCTCGCAATACGCGCCACGCTGACACGGGAGTTCGAAAAGTTTGCCACGGCGCGTAACTGGGTTGAGGGCAGTGCGGCTCATCCTACAACCTATCTGAAAATGATTTCGGAGCTAGGTTTTCAGGTGCGCTATCGCCCGTATTCCGGCACACGGCCGGACTCTGCCGTCACCCGCTTCTTCCCGGCGCTGGCCGCTGTGTCGACACCGGAACTACAGAACCGCATGGAGAATTATTTTTTCTCCCCCTATGACAACACCTTGTTCGATCTCGGCGTTTTCATCGGCCTCTCGATAGCCGGTTTCGTCGGCCATCATCTGTGGGTGAATCACCGCATGCGGCAAGCGAGAAACGGCATTCCGCTGGTGGTCGGTGGATGGGGAACGCGTGGCAAGTCGGGTACCGAACGGCTGAAGGCGGCAATGTTCAATGCAATGGGATATTCCATCGTCAGCAAGACAACCGGCTGCGAGGCCATGTTTCTGTATTCGCCCCCGCAAGGCGAATTGCGCGAAATGTTCCTGTTCCGCCCTTATGACAAGGCGACGATCTGGGAACAATACAATGTGGTGCGTCTGGCGAATCGCCTCGGTTGCGAAGTGTTCTTATGGGAATGCATGGCGCTGACGCCGGCCTTCGTGCGCTTGTTGCAGCGGGCATGGATGCGCGACGATTACGTCACGCTGACCAATACATTCCCGGATCATGAAGACTTGCAGGGACCTGCCGGCATCAATATTCCTCAGGTCATGACGGAATTCATCCCCAAGCAACGTGTGCTGCTGACCACAGAAGAGCAAATGCGACCGATCTTGCAGACGGCAGCGGACGAACTCGGCACCGAACTCAAGGGTGTAGGTTGGCTGGAGTCGGGGATGATTGCGCCGGACATCCTTGCGCGCTTTCCGTATCAGGAACACCCAGACAACATTGCACTGGTTGCGGCGCTGGGTGCTGAAATGGGTATCGGATACGACTACGCACTCAAAGCGATGGCGGATCGGGTGGTACTTGACCTTGGCGTATTGAAAACGTTTCCGGTAACGAATGTCAGTACCCGCCGCCTTGAGTTTTCAAACGGCATGTCGGCCAACGAGCGTTACGGTTGCCTTGGAAACTGGCGGCGTCTGGGTTTTGACCGCTATGACCCACAAGCAGAACCCGGTGTTTGCGTCAGCACAGTGGTGAACAATCGCGCCGACCGCATCGCGCGATCCCGTGTATTTGCAGGCGTGCTCACCCAGGACATCCGAGCCGACTTCCATGTGTTGATCGGTTCCAACCTCGATGGCTTGCGTGGCTACCTGCGTGAGTCATGGGATGCATACGCACAGGGCCTGACCCTGTGGCCGCAACACGGTTCGGATGGCGGCGCTGCCTGCATGCTTGCCGTGTTAGCGCGAGACCATCGTATTGTTCATACCGCTGAACATGTTGCTGCGCGGCTTGGCGTGATGCTCCAAGGAATTGGCGCTCCCGCCGAGTTGGTAACACATTCCGGCAATCCGCAGGCACTTGACCAAGCACTGTCCTCGCTCGGTCTGACGCACGTTGATGAGGTCGTGCATTTCCATACGCGCGACATGGAGATGCTGAAGGAATACGTGCAGCTCGAACAGCGCTGCCAGCAAGCCGGAAAGCAACCGAATCCGGAACTCGACCAGGCATTCCGGCAGCAGATGTGGCAGTGGTTCGAGCGGCGCATCGTCGTGGTGGAGAATTACTATGCCACTGGGGATGCCGTCATCGCCGCCATTCGAGATGCAACGCCGCCGGGTTTCCATAACCGCATCATGGGAATGCAAAACATCAAAGGGACGGGGCTTGATTTCGTTTATCGCTGGCTCGCGTGGGACACCTGCCATCGCGCATGTAAAGACCTGCAGTCGCGCGATGCGGCGCTACAGCGGCGCGGCCTGACCAATCTCGCCGAATTCCAGGAATACGGCCTGCTCAGCGAAACGGAAGTGACCTCCACGCTGGCTGCAGTGCGAGACACGCCCTTCGGACAACAGGAGCGGGTACGTGCCAACTTGACGACAATCGCGTCTAACCTGGAATCAAAGATGAACGAGGTCAGGGCGAACATCAACACCACACGTAGCAATGGCTGGAAAGAAAAGCTGATTGATGCAGTTGAAGCTTTCCTTGACGCGGGAGACGCGGTGCGGCGACGCAAACGTGCGGATCGTATTTATGACGATCTGGTGGCCCGTCGTATTAGCGAGGCGCGCGCTGTGCTTGAATTACAGGCGTTGACGCGCCGTCAGAAAGGAGGATGGCTCACGGTAGGGATCGATGGATTGATCAAGCGCTTGCGACGCTCCACAGCAAGAAGGACCAGCATGCTGGCCCCCCAGGTAAATCAGTCATAGAGGCGATGCCACCGAATTTGATCAACAGGTCGGTTACTTGAACAAGCTGTTCAAGCGCGTCATCACAAAGGCGTCTGCGGACGCCTTTGCATCCACATCAGCTTGTGTCCATTTTGAATCTACCGCACGCGCATTGTCGAAGTTATGCTTAGCCCCCGGATAGACGGTCATGCTCATATTGGTGGAGCCAAGTTTTATCGCGTTATTGATTCGTTTGTCGCAATAACCGCTTGTGTAGAGTGGGTCAATACTGCCATGCAGAATGTACAGTGGCGCATAGGGGACATACGTGCTGGTGCTGATGCCGCCATAGGCATTGTAGAGACCACACCCCGGATAGAACGCGAACCCGGCTTTGAATGGTTTTCCCCATTGATTTACCCAGGTGTTGGACAAGGTAGACATCGTCGAGCTGGCGCCATGCGACCAGCCGAGCAGGGCAATTTTGGTAGAGTCGATCCAGCCTGAATAATATGTCGTCAAAAACCGCCATGCGCCATGCGCATCGTATGGGCGATCAGTGACTTCAGATACACCGCCGCTGCCATTATCGCACTGGTTCTGATCCACCTTTCGTCCAGTGAAACTGTCCACGAGAAGAGCAACGTATCCTGCGTTTGAAAGGCGCTCGCCCCATTCTTTATACAGCAGTGCCAGATCATTGGACGGATCGGAATACGAGTAGATGCCGGCACAGCCATGCATCATTACCACCGCTGGTACAGCAGCAGCGGGGCTGGCAGGAAGATATAACTTGCCTGTAAGCGTGATGCCTTGCTGCGTGGGGAACGATATATCAATGGGGGCGGCGAAGGCAGGCGCGGAAACCAGGCAACAGGAAACCAGCAGGAATTTATGTAGTGATTTCATTATCTCCTCAACATATTTTTCCATACGAAAAT
>CBHCMF010000065.1:0-20716 GCA_965974465.1 uncultured Noviherbaspirillum sp. | reverse complement strand
ATGCAGAAACTATGTATTTTGAGCTATCTGCATTAAAGGCTTGCCTTCTTGAATAATCATTTCTTGCAAAGCCAGATACTCCATCGGCGGCGTGGTTTGTTAATCTTACTAAACAAGTGTTATATGTGGGTTCTGTTACGGTAACGCCTTTTGCAGGTTTACTTATTACTGGAATAGGATCGTTTGTTTTTCCGCTAGCTAATGTAAAGCTACTGGAATAGAAGGTTTTACATGCTGGGGTGAATGCAGAAGAGGTAGCTACAGAAGTGCTGGCAACTTGACACTCCTTGTCCACACCATAGGCAGGATCGGAGCCGAACGTTCCAACTCCGCAATAAATTTTGCCTGACAGTGTTTTTTGAACCCATCTGGTGTCAGTGCCAAAGCGCACCAATTGAGGAGATGCCAAGGTGAAGTATTGATATTGAGAAGCCACCTTCACCCACGTGGTTTCAGCAGCAGTCGTTGCACTGGTAGTGGTAGATAAACCAACCATTAAAAATAAGGCTGAAGCACTTTTCATTTTAGTATTCATTTCTTCCTTAATTAATTACAAACGATTTGTTGGTGGGAAAAACTCTCAATTTGGCCGCTTAAAACGGCTCTACAAACTTTTTCTGGGTAGAACCCCTAAAACACGGAAAAGTGGGAGGCAAATAGTTTTTCAACAGACTGCTAATGCCATGATGCCAAAATGGTGCAGATATGGAATATGTATTTCCTCACAATTTCTTGGTATTCATGTACAAAATGCGGAATCAATCGTAAGTAGCACATAGGGAAGGTCAAAAAGTGGAAGAATGCGTGAGCGCACAATTTGCTGAAATAGGCAAGGTCACGTACCTGATTCGTTCTTCTAGCATCCATGTGCCGTCTATATTTCTGACCGCGACTTATGAGCAAAGAGAATTCAATCCTAGTTATTGAAGACCATCCCTTGGTGGCAGAAAGCACGCGAGGGTTGCTATCTAATATGGATAGTTCCTTGAAGGTAACTATTTGCACTACAGCGCAAACAGCTCTTTCAGAATTTCAAAAGCGTACTGACTGGTTTCGAATATTTTTGGATATTGATATTCCAGGAGCACACGGCCTATCCCTGGCCAGACAATTAGCGCAGTTTGGCGTTGCAAACAAATGCGTTGTCATTACTGCTTCCAACAATCCGCGATGGCGAGCTGAGGTCATTTCAATGGGAATGCTCGGTTACATCGTGAAAGCAACTCGCATGGAAGATTTTGTATTTGCTCTTGAGGAAGTTCTGAAGGGGCGAACAGCATTTCCGAAAATAGCACTGGACGAACAAACAGCAGTGCGTTTGACGCGCCGCCAGCAAGACATTCTGGGTCTGTTGCACCGTGGATATACGTCTAAAAAGATTGCAACTCAGTTCGGAACTACAGATAGAACAGTTGACAATCAAGTCTCAGCTCTCTTAAAAGCGTTGGGTGTAAAAAACCGGGGGCAAGCTATAGCGAGAGGCATTGAGTTGGGCTATATCAGCTTTTCAGATATTTCTCGACATTCCAGCTAGGCGGAAACGACTTATGGAATCAGAAAAGATACGGACTCCTTTTTTCTCGCGATTGTCAAAAATCACGCTTACTACGCAAATAGCAACAGGTATAACTTTCTTATTCGTAATAGTCATTCTCCTCGTTGGAGGTATTGCACTACGCTCCTTCAAGAACAGCTTATACAACGTACTCGTATCTGAGCAAAACTCTCTTCTGAATAGAGTTGCAGAAGACCTCGACAGCACGATTTTGAGGCTGACAAACGGACTTGTTACCAGCGCCAAAACGATCACTAAAGCCGACATTACATCCGGCGATACAGCCCAACGATATTTGGATGCCAATACAGGACTGACAACACTATTCGACCGATCAACTTTTTTGTTTACGGCTGATGGCCGCATCATCGCGGAACACCCATGGCTTCCCAATAGGCGGGGGGAGGATTTGTCTTTCCGAGATTATATTTATAAGACAAGACAAACACTTAAGCCTGTGATGTCAGAACCTTTTGTGACAACAAAAAATGACGGTAATTCAGTTGTCATGATTGCTGCACCAGTGTTCGCACCAAATGGTCAATTAATGGCTATACATTCGGGGAGCTTAGGACTTACAAACCCAAGTGTTTTGTCCAATATTTATACAACTGTGATCGGTCAGTCAGGTTATTTATTTCTGGTTGCTAAAGACGGAAAAATCATTATGTTTCCAGACAAAAAGCGCCTTCTGGAACGTCTTTATTCACCCAATCAAAATTCACTTTTCGAAGCAGCTCTGAAAGGGCAGGCGCGAACCGAAATCACGATTGACCCGAGCGGAAGAAAATCATTAGTTTCCTACAAACGGCTTGCCTCGACTGACTGGATTCTTGGTGCAGTCTATCCAGAAGATGAGGCATTTGCTGCCTACAACACGCTGTTTCAACGATTCTCTGTGCTGCTCGTTGTCGCGTGCGGAATTGCTCTCCTGGCTGTCTGGTTATTTACAAGAGGAATGGTCACGAAGTTGGAGGAAACCAATAAAAAATTGGAGAGACTGCAGATGGAGGCCATAGACAAACTGCAGACAAGATCGCAGTTCTTTCAAGAGGCAAGTCACGATTTCAAGCAACGTCTTCATGCAATGCAATTGCTTGTGTACACAACGCTTAAAAGCGCGCAGTCAGAGGTACCAGTACTACTTTCGAAGATTGAGGCCGCAGTTTCAAATATGAAGAATTACGTGGCGCATTTTCTCGAATTTACTCAATTGGAAACAGCAGCGAATCAGCCAATTCTGAGGACCGTGCATCTTCAAGACATATTCCAGAAATTGGAAGTCGAATTTGAGGATGTTTCGCTCCAAAAAAATGTCGATCTTAAAATTCTTGTTACGGAGCAATCTTTAGTTACAGATGAAAAAATGCTGCTCAGAATACTCGAAAACCTACTTTCCAATGCTATTAAATTTGCGCGTAGTAGGGTGTTGGTCTGTGTACGTAAGCAGAAAGAAGGGTTGTCAATAGAAGTTTGGGACAATGGGCCAGGCATCCCTCTTGCCAAAAAAGATCTGGTCTTTGAGGCATTCTACAGAACGCACCTCGAATATGGCTTTCACGATGGTGTCGGATTAGGGCTGGCTATTGTTAAACGTCTTGCCACATGTCTCGGCTATAGAACTCACGTTCATTCCGCAGAAGGAAAGCGAAACGTCGTCAAGATCATCATTCCATCAAACTGTTCTTCTTCCCCCTGCACCCATTGATGTCGGTCATTTCAGATAGACCGAAAGCTAACATAGAGGCATGGCCACAACGATACCAGAAAAATAAGCTCGGTCGCTGAATCAGCTACGCCATTGTGTTCACGATAAACATGATGGCCACCGTGCCGGGTGCGCTTCTGCTTATCGGGTGAAATAACACATTCGCTTCTATGCAACGCGCAACCAAAGCCACTGTGCGAGCTGCCAAATTGGTCGAATCGCTTTCCACACATGCTGATAAAGGACCGAAACAGTAACTCTCACATGGGCTGCTATGTAAGGTGATGCGTCGGACACCATCCTAGAGCGTCTCCCACACAGTCGAGCACCGCTTGCCTGTCCGCGTGGATAAAGAAATGATCGCCCTCGAACCAGTGCAGACGGCATGCTTCGGAGGTTTCTTCCTGCCAGCGGGGGAGCTGTTCTGGCGCTACGTGCTTGTCGCGCTTGCCGGCCAGTACGGTGATGGGAATAGGCAGCAACGGTCCTGGTTGATACTGGTAGTCAGCCACCAATGCAAAATCGGCGCGGATTGCTGGTAGGAGCAGTTCCATCAATTCCCGATGTGCGAGGGCGGCTGGCGGGGTGCCGTTGTAATCTTTGAGGGCGGCGATCAGGGCGTCGTCGTCGAGTTCATGCAAGCGGCGTGACGGCGGGCGGCATTGCGGGGCGCTGGTTGCGGAGACAAATAAGTGCTCTGGCATCGGCAGATGCAGGTGTTGGCAGTAGCGTGCGAGTTCAAAGGCAAGCAGCCCGCCCAGACTGTGACCGAAGAAGGCGAAAGGTAAGGGATCCTGGCGTGCGATGACGCGCGCCAGCGTCTCGACCAGCAGAGGGAAGGAGCGTAGTGGCGGTTCAGTCAGACGCGGGCCACGGCCCGGCAATTGAACCGCGCAGATTTCGATAGCGGGGTCCAGTGCGGCTTGCCATGGGATGAAACTGGTCGCGCTGCCACCAGCATATGAGAAGCAATATAAACGGAAGCGGCGAGGACCGCCTGGTTGGTGGATGAGCCAGGAGGAAGTGTTCACAGAGCCCCCCTTTCTCCAGCTGCATGTGCGACGATGTTTAACGCGGCGCGCGGTTGGGCGTTGGAAGAATGCAAGTGGCCGTCTTCGAGTTTGATGATGCGGTCGGCATAGGAAAAATAGGCGTCGTCATGTGTGATCACGAGTACGGTCTTGCCCCGTGCCTTCAGTTCCGGCAGCAGCTCGGTGTAGAACACGCGCTTGAATGCAGGGTCTTGGTCGGCTGCCCATTCATCGAATAGATAAATCGGACGGTCTTCCAGATAAGCGGAAACCAAGGCGAGACGCTTGCGCTGGCCAGTCGAGAGATTCACTGTGGAGAAACGGCCATCCACGATTTGCACCTTGTGGCTCATGCCGAGCGCTTTTACATAATGTTTGGCTTGCGCGTTCAGTTCCGGCTGATTGGTGCCGGGTAGCTGTTCGAACAGGTGAAAATCGGCGAAGACGGCGGAGAAGTGCTGCCGATAGCTGTCGCGGTTGGTGTCGGTGACTGGTTCGTGGTTTAAGACGATGGTGCCGGCCTCGGGCTCGTAAAGACCGAGCAGCAGCATGGCTAGCGTGGTCTTGCCGCTGCCGTTGCCGCCGACGATGAAGATGAGCTCGCCTTGCAGGATGGTCAGATCGAGCGGGCCCAGCATGAAGCGGCTGTCGTCGGTTTCGCCTGGGTAGCGGTGGCAAACCCCTTTCAACTCTAACCGCAGCGGTCCTTGGGATGCGAAAGCGTCATGATGCTTGGGGGCATTCGTCGCTCCGAGTACGTCGTCTAATTGCCGGATTTTTTTCAATGCAAAGCTTGCCTGGCGTAGGGTTGGTAGGGCACTCATTAGATCGATGATGGGTCGGATCAGATAGAGCAGGGTGACGGTGAAGCCGGTGAGGATTTCGGCCGGTTGCCGTAGCCAATGCGGAATGACAAACAGCAGAATGCCGATGTTGAGATAGAACAGCATGATGCCGATATTCGCGACTACCGCATACCCTCCCATGCCGCGCGTGAACCAGTGCTTGAAATCGTGAGCGCCGGGGGCAATGACCTGCTCGACGAAGGCGGTGCCGCGCTGCGTATTGAGCTGCAGTTCCTTGCTGCCTTCGATTAGGCTGCGGAAGTGTTGGTACAGGATGTCCTTTTGCTCGCGCACCTTGGCCAGGTGCTCTAGCGGACGGCGCTCCGCCAAGTGGAAGGCGCATAAACCGACGATGAGGAATACCGCGAGCATGATCAACATCTGCCACGACAGCCAAGCCAGATAGGCAAGACAAGCGGCGATCACGATGCTGTTGACGAACAGGATCGGTACCCATTCGAACGCGTTGGTAAATGTGTTGATATCGTCGGTCAGGATCACTAGCAGGCGGTGTTTGCCTAGGGACTGGAGCTTCTTGACCGGCGTGGCCAGCAGCTTACGGCTCAGGTCGATGCGCAGGCGGTAAATCGCGGTCTGCGTTAAATGCAGTAGCGAGATTTCTGCGCTGAGCTTGGAGACCAGGTGCAGCAAGCATAGGCCGAAAAACGCCAGGCCGAGCAGACCGAATTGTTCAGGGGCGTGAATGCCCTTGTTGATCACGACCACCAGGGCGGCGCTGCTGAGGCCGCCGATGGCGCCGGTGATGGTGGCTAACAGCAGTAATCGCCACGATTGACGGTAGAGGTAATTAATGAGGTTCATCGGCAAATTCCGTTGTGGTGAGCGCTTGCGCGAGCGTGGCATTGAAGGTGGTGAAGAACTGCGGCTGCGCCAGAATGTCGTCATGGTCGCCGGGCACACGGTGATGGTGAATATCGCCATCGCTGAATTGCTCCCATTGCGTCGGCAGAGCGCCGCGTGCAAGCAATGTGTCTTCCACCCACCACAGATGCAGATCGGTCTTGACCTTGGGGGGCGCGTAAGGCTGTACCCAGCGTCGCGCATTGCGCATTGCGCGCAGGTTGGTTTCAATCAATTCCAGTGGCGCGCGCAATGTCAGGCCGTGTTGAGCCGGCCAATCGATCAATGCGTAGTGCAATTGATCGATCTTGCCGAGCGATGCAGTCGCTGCATGCAAGTCATCGCGTGCCGTGGACAATGTTGCCAGCCGTTGCAGGCTGTCGGATGTCAGCTCCTGTTTGACTAACTGGTCCAGCTGGGCAACGTCGAGACTGCCGTCTTCTGCATGGAAGGTAGTGTCGAACATCGCCAACAGGGCGATGCGCTCGCCAGCCTGCTCTAGCTGGTGTGCAAGTTCAAGTGCGAGCAGACCACCCATTGACCATCCGCATACGAAATAGGGGCCTTCGGGTTGTACGGTGCGGATGTCGGCCAGGTAGAGCGTGGCGAGTTCGGCAAGACTGGCGTTGTCCGGGCTGCGTCCGGGCGGCAAGGGCACGCCGTAAACCGGCTGCTCGGACGAAAGGGCTGCGACCATGGGCAAATAGTGATGCACGTCACCTGCTGGCCGGTGCAGACAGAACAAGGGGGGGCGCGAGCGTTCGCCAGGTCGCAACATCACCAGTGACGCGTGGGCAGCGGGCTGTGCGATCTGCGCTGCCAGCTGCGCGACCGTTGGATACTGGAACACCAGGCTGACCGGAATATCGGTATACAGGGTGGCTTTGATGCGATGTACCAGGCGTACAACCAGTAGAGAGTGGCCACCCAATGCGAAGAAATTGTCATGGATGCCGATCTGGTCGGTACTCAGCATTTCTTGCCATAGCGCGATCAGCACCTTCTCGGTGTGGTTGCGTGGTGCCGCATACGGGAGCCGCTGTTGTGCCGGTTGAAGGGCCAGTAGCGCCGCAGTGTCGAATTTGCCGTTGGCGGTGCGCGGTAGGGTGGGCAGCACCTGAATATCAGAAGGCACCATGTATTCCGGCAACCGCTGGGCCAGTTGTTCGCGTAGTGCAGCAGTATCAATGGGGTGGGCGGATTCGATGAAGGCGCGCAGCGTGGTGTTGCCTTGCTGGCTGGTATCAGCGAGCGCAACGGTTTGGTTGGCATCCGTCAGGCGGCGCAATACGGTTTCAATTTCACCTAGTTCGATGCGGTAGCCGCGAATCTTGACTTGGGCGTCGGCACGGCCGATGAAGACGAGTTGATCCTCCTGACCGAAATAGGCGAAGTCACCGGTGCGGTAGAGCCGTTGCTGTGCAGCGACGACGAATTTTTCAGCAGTGAGTTCGGGGCGGTGTAGGTAGCCTGGACTGAGTCCCGGGCCGCCGATGTAGATCTCGCCTTTCATGCCGCGCGCGACCGGCTCCCCACCTTCATTCAGCAAATAAATCCGTGCATGTGGGATGGCGCGGCCGATGGGTACGGGCTGTTCGCCCGTGGCAGGCTGGCAAGCGGCCACGCAACTCCAGACGGAGGCTTCGGTCGGGCCATATTCGTTGTAGAGCCGGACTGCCGGCCAGCGGCGGTAGTGCGTTTCGACCAGGCTGCGCGGGCACGCCTCGCCGGCGACAATGATGGTGTTGAGCGCGTGTGCGGCATCGCCGAGTTCATCGAGGAGCAGGGCATAGAGCGATGGTAATGCCAGCAGATGGGTGATGGGCGCGGTGCGTAGGATGTGCGCGAGTTGCGCGGGGTCTTTTTGCTGGGATTCGCTGCACAAATGCAGGCAACCACCTTGGGCCAGACTCCAGAACAGGCCGGCGATGGAGCTGTCGAAGGCGAACGAGGACAGCAACAGGAAGCGCCGTACCGGTTCGGGGTAATAGGCAATGCGGGCGGCCAGGGAGGAGAGGGCATTGGCATGCGTGATGGTAACGCCCTTCGGTTGGCCGGTGCTGCCGGAGGTGTAGATGATATACGCGCAATGCGTCGCTTCAATAGTGGGCCATGGCAGCGGGGTGACTGGTTCTACGGTCTCTGGCTGGTCAGTGGCGACGGTGCGATGCTGCCATGCGGCGGGCAGTTGTGCGGCTAGGTCGCTGCGCGTGATAACGAGCTCGGCTTGGCTATCGTTGAGGATGTATTCGATGCGCGACGTCGGATAGTGAGGGTCTACCGGCACGTAACAAGCGCCTGCTTTGAAGATCGCCAGTAGCGCCACGATCGCATCGGTATCGCGTGGCAGAAAAAGCGCAATGCGTGTTTGGGGCTGAATACCGCGCGCCAGCAGTCGCTGCGCAAGCGCAGTCGATTGAGCGTCGAGTTCGGCATAGGTGAGTGTGCCGGTTGGCCCTGTCACAGCAGGTTGCGCCGCGGACTGCTGGATTTGCTCGGAAAAGCAGGCAACCAAATGCGGGAGCGAGGCGATTTGCTCGTAGCGTTGTTGCTGCGCTGCCGTCAAAGGTAAGGACGTGCTCAGCGTTGTATTGAGCAGATCTTGTTCGCGCACGCTGCACGCTGAGAGTGCGCGCAGAGGGCGTTCTGGATGGCGGCATGCATTATCCAGTAAGGTGGTGAACTGGTCGATGATCAAGTCGATTGCCGTCACGTCATATAGCGCCTGGTTGTAGTGCAAAACGAGCGGTGCGGCGACAGGTGTGGCGTGGTACTCGAGCAGCAGCTGGAACGGTGCAGTGGGGCTGTCGGCATGTTCGATCTGCCAGCCTGCGGCCGTGAATGCGGCAAGCTCGTAGGGAGGCAGATGACGGAAGCCGACGGCAAAAGGTGCCGTGAGCGCTGCACTGGGATGGGCGTCGCGCCATTCGCCGAGTTCTGCGCATTGCTGGTTCAATCGTTGGCATAGCACGTTGAAGGTCAGCGTGTCGAGGCCTTCTATCGTGAGTGGTAAAGGTTCGCCGAACAGGCCAATGGCGTTGGCTAGGGGACCGTTGCGTGGCGACCAGTCGAGACCTAAGGTGAGGCGATCTGCTTCGCTATGCTGATGCCAGAGGGTAATCCAGGCGGCGAGTGCAGTTACAGCAGGACTGATGCTGAGCGTCGAGGCGTGCTGTTGCCAGCGGTGCTGCAGTGCCGCTGGTAGCGGACAGACGGCTTCCGTGAGGTCAATGCGATGCGCGCCGGCCGGCAGATGGCGCTGCAATGGGAGCGGCACCGACGGTATCTTGGCAGCGGTATAGGGCGCCCAGAATTGGCGAGCGCGGTTGTCACTTGCGACCAGTTCGTTGCGCCAGGCGGCGTAGTCTGCATATTGCAGTGGCGGCTCATCCAGGTCCGCGCCATGGTAGGCTCGCATCCATTCTGTGGCGAGATACGACAGACTGGCGCTATCGGCATGGGCAGCCGGCATGTGCAGGCAGACGCTGGTACTGCCGTCGGGCAGGGGAGTTGTGGCGAGTGTCGGTGTGCTTGCTTGGCTGTCATCGTTCGGTGTTGCCCAACGCCAGGTTGGGACGGCTGCAATGACTTGCATCGGCTGCGCCATGCCGGCAAGTTGCTGGTAACCGGTACGCAATATCTCGTGGCGGGCGATGACCTGTTCCAGGCTTTGACTCAGACGTTCCCTGTCCAATGGATGGGTGATGCGCAAACGTAATGCGGCACGGCGGCCGGTGTCGGAGAAATGCGCGTTTTGCCATTGCCACAGGCGGGCCTGCTGCGGCGACAGTTCGAAACCTTCCAGCAGGTTTTCCGTGTCATTCACGGGATGGGGGGCATTCATCTTTCTAAGACCTTTCGAATGTAACGGATTTGCGACGTACCTGGCCGAGCGCGGCTTGCTGCAGCGCGCGGGTTGTGCGTAGCGCATCAGGGCTTTCTTGTGGCGACTCCTGCTGTAGCTGGCTGACCAGTTCATCGATCGTGCGCTCGTCGGAATCGACGATCATCTGTAGCAAGGCGGTATACAGCGCATCGAACCGCTCGATGACGGTAGGGGGATAGCGGTCCGGGTCGTAGTCGTACACGATCTGGAGACCGTCTTGGTTAGCGATGGCATTGATCAGCAAATCGAGTTCGCTGGCTTGCGGTTCCAGCGCCATTTCTTCAGCATGCAGACCAGCGAGCTGCAAGTCGCGCTGCAAGGCATTTTGCAGCACCAGCTTAATTTGGAAGAAGGGCGCATGATGTGCGTCACGCCGCGGTAGCAATTCGGTGACCAGTGCATCGAAGGGCAGGTCCTGATGCTGATAGGCGTCCAGCGTCGTTGTACGGCAATCACGCATCAAGGAGGCAAAGGTTTGGTTGCCTTGCAGGCGGCAGCGCAACACCAGTTGATTGACGAAGAAACCGACCATGCTTTCCGTTTCGGCGCGGTGGCGGTTTGCGACATCGGCGCCGACGATCAGGTCGGCGCGGCCGGTTTGCTGGTGGAGCAGTACATTCAATGCCGCATACAACACCATGAATAGCGTGGCATCGTGTTGGTCTGCACGCTGTTGCAGTGCCTGGGTGAGGGAAACGGGCAACTGCCGGCGGTGACGTTGACCGCGTCGGCTGCCGGCTGCTACCGGTTCGCGTACGCCAGGCAATGTCAGCACTGCCGGGCTGCCGGCGAGTTGTTGGCGCCAATAGGCGAGCTGCTGTTGCCAGACGCGGCCCGGCAAATGCTGCCGCTGCCAGACGGCGTAGTCGGCGTATTGCAGGGATTGGGGCGCGAGTTCGGGAGACGCACTCTGACGCAGCGGGGCATAGATTGCCGTCAGGTCATCCACCAGCAGCGCGATGGACCAGCCATCGGCTGCGATGTGATGAATGGCGACGGCAAGCAAGGCCTGCTGGCGATCGAGTTTCAGCAGACAGGCACGCAACAGCGGCGGCTGTTGCAGGTCGAATGCTTGCAGGAACACTTGATCGAGATATTGCCGAACCATCGTCTGCTGCGTTTGCGCGTCGAGTGTCGTCAGGTCGATCTGCGGTAATTCGAAGCGCTGGGCCGGGCGGATTTGCTGCCATGGTTCCCCTTGTTCGCTCACGACGGCGGTGCGCAATACCTCGTGGCGAGCAATTAGCATTTCGAAGCTTTGGCGCAGCGCCTCGGTGTCGAGTTCGCCGGAAAGTCTCAGCGCAAACGGGATATTGAATACGCTGGTGCCTGGATTGAGCTGTTCCAGGAACCACAGGCGCTGCTGCGCAAATGACAGGGGCAACCGTTCTGTGCGCGGCACGGGCGCAATCGGCGGCAGTGGTGCCTGCTCTTGTTGCAGCAGGAGCGCCTCGTCGATGGTTCTGGCGAGTGCTGCGACAGTCGGATGGTCGAATAGCGCGCGCAGCGGTAATTCCTGTTTGAATTGGGTGCGCACGCGGGAAATGACTTGCGTCGCCAACAGCGAGTGTCCGCCCAGCGCGAAGAAACTATCGTCTACACCGATTTGCGGCAATGCCAGGATGTCGGCCCAGATCGCGGCGAGCTGTGTTTCAGTCGGGGTGCATGGCGCGATGTAGTGCTGGCGAATCGCGTCAGGCAGGTCGGTTTGCCGCGCTGCCAGGGCCTTGCGGTCGAGCTTGCCGTTGGCGTTGAGCGGTAATTGCTCTAACTGCATGAATGCTGCGGGCACCATGTACGGCGGCAGTTCTTGCACCAGATAGTCGCGCAGGACTTGGTCGTCAACACGGGCGTTCGGTTTGGCTTGCCAATAGGCGATGAGACGTGTGCCGCTCCGGTCGTCGTGCATGGCCAGGACGGCCGCTGCATGCACGGCGGCATGGCGCATCAGGCGGTTCTCGATTTCGCCGAGTTCAATACGGTGGCCGAGCACTTTGACTTGCTGGTCACGGCGCCCGAGGAATTCGATCACGCCGTCCGGCCGGTAACGGCCCAGGTCACCCGTGCGGTAAAAACGCGCTCCTAGCTGGAACGGATGCGGGACGAATACTGCCTGCGTTCTTTCCGGATCGTTCAGATAGCCGCGGCCGACGCCGGTACCGGCGGTGCAAATCTCGCCCGGTACACCGATTGGGACGGGCCGCAATGCCTGATCGAGAATGAACAGTTGATTATTGGCGGTAGGGCGGCCGACGGGCATGTGCACGCAATCGTCTTGTGGCGCTGCCGTGATCGGATGGAAGGCGATGTTATCTGCACACTCTGCCGGGCCGTAGAGGTTCATCAATGGTACCTGCGGGAAGCGGGCAAACCATTGGCGGCATAGTGGAGGGGGCAAGGCTTCGCCGATCGACATCAGCCAGCGCAGGGAATACAGCGTAACGTGTGGCGGGCACATATCCAGCATGGCGCGAATGACCGATGGCACGACTTCCATCAAGGTGATGCCGTCGTTATCGATGGCTTCCATCAGGCGTGCCGGATAGTGCGTAATGGCATCAGGCAGAATGTGTACGGTGGCCCCTACCAGCGGCGCGGCGAGGAATTGCCACACCGAGATGTCGAACGCCGGGGACGCGGTCTGCGCGAGACGGTCGGTTTCCGACAAGCCGATTGCAGGCAATTTGCCGTAGATATTGTTGAGCATGCCGCGCTGCTCCACCATGGCGCCTTTTGGCGTGCCGGTGGAACCGGAGGTGAAGATGACATACGCTAGGTTGTCTGGACTGCCCACTGGTGAAGGGGAGCGTGCATCGCCTTGCAGCCAGAGGGCTTCTGTGACCAGGCAAGTCGGCTGTCGCGCGACGCTCGCCAGCACGCGGTCGAGCAAGGTGCTGGCGCATTCTGAGGCAAGTACGATGGGCGCCGCACTGAGGTTGAGTAGCTCGGACAGACGTTGCGGTGGGTGATTCACGTCCAGCGGTTGATACGCTGCGCCAGCCTTGAACACAGCGATCATCATGGTCAGCAGGGGCAAACCGCGTTCAGCCATCAAGGCGACAATAGTATCGGGCCGAGCGCCTGCGGCAATCAGCGCTTGTGCCAGGCGGTTCGCGCGGCGGTCGAGTTCTGCATAGGTGAGCGATTCGCCCTGACACACCGCGGCGATTCGTTCCGGATGCGCGGCCACGCGCTGTGCGAACAAGGAGGCATAGGTCTGATCGAGTGGGAAATCCGCTTCGCTGCGGTTCCAGTCGGACAGCATCAACTGCCGCTCCGCCGGTGTCAGCAGGTCAAGCGTGCCCAATGTGGCGTGCGGGTGTTCGAGCATCGTCGATAGCAACTGCACCAGATGTCCAAGCAGGCGTTCGACCGCATCGTGTGCAAAGCGCTGACGGTTGTAAGAAAGACGTATGCCCATGCGGTCACCAGGAATCGCCAGAAGCGTGAGCGGGTAATTGGTGTGGCTGCGGTCGTCCACCATGTCGATGCTGAAGTGGAGGGTGCGGGCGGTATCGCCCACATCTAGCGGCGCATTCTCGAACACCACCAGGCTGTCGAACAGCGCACGGCCAGGCTCGCAATCGCTCCAGCGTTGGATATCGACCAGCGGCGTATGCTCATGCTGACGCAGTTCGACGTTGCGGGAGAACAGGCCTTGCAGCCAGGGGACGACTGGTTGATCGTCTTCCACGGCGACGCGCAGCGGCAAGCTGTTGATGAATAGGCCGACGATGTTTTCAGCACCGGCGAGTTCTGAAGGGCGACCTGCCACGGTGACACCGAACAGGACATCGGATTTGCCGCTGTAGCGGGCGAGCAGAATGGCCCAGGCACCTTGAATCCAGGTGTTGGGTGTGAGTTGGTGTTGCTGGCACAGCTGCAACAGTGCGTTGGTTTGCGTCACGCTGAGTGTGGTGCCGCACTCCTCGACAGCGTGTGCAGCGGCGCTCTTGTCCGTCGTATTGCGGTCAATTGACAGCGGTGTGGGTTCGCTGAAGCCGGCAAGCTCGGTTTGCCAGAAGCGCTGCGCCGCGCTGACGTCTTGCTGCATCAGCCATGTAATGTAATCGCGGAAGGGGCGGCCAAGCGGGCGGGCGACCGGTTGGCGCAGGAGTGCGGTTTGGTATAGATGGAACAGGTCTTGCATTAGCAGGCCAAAGCACCAGCCGTCGACCAGGATGTGGTGATAGCTGCGTACCAGTTCATATTCATGTTCGCTGAGGCGGAACACGCGCAGATGGGTCAGCGGCGCACGCCGTAGGTCGAACCCTTGGTGGCGCTCGGCAGCCAGCACCGCGTCGCGTTGCTGTTCCTGAACCTCAGGGGCCAGCGTGCGCCAGTCGTACCAGGCAAAAGGCGCGTCTACCTGGTGGTAGACATATTGCAAGGGCGCTTGATCGTCCTGCCACCAGAAGCCGGTACGCAGCATCGGGTGACGTGCGAGCAATTGCTGCCATGCGGACTCCAGCGCTTGCTGATCGAGCGGGCCTTCCCAACGGTAGCGTTGTTGCACCAGATACATACCGCTATGCGGTTGCAACAACGTATGCAGCAGCATGCCTTGCTGCATGGCAGAGAGGGGGTAGAGGTCTTCGACTTGCGTCCAATCGAGCGGCATGGTGTGCGGATCGATGTTGAACGAAGCGCATAGCGGGAAGGCGTGCAGCGGGGGCACGATGGTATCGATGTCAGCAAACGCTGCCAGTGTGGCGAGTCGCGTGGCGAGGCGTTCGCTCCAACGCGCGGCCAAGGGGCCTTGGCAGGCGAGGCATAACTGTTCCTGCTGCAGATAGACGCTGACATGCAATGCATGGGTGTGGGCCGGTAAGGCGCTGGCCGTTAGCACCTTGCCTAGTACCCCGTGTGCTTCCACATGCGCGTCCCAATCGCCGAGCACGGCCAGGCCGATCTGGGCGCGTGGCAGCGACAGGAGAGGTTCTTGCAAATAGCTATTGTCCGACAGGTAACGCAGTACGCCGTAATCGGCACCCAGTTGGGGTTGCGTTGTGAGTTGCGTGGCGACGTCTTGCAGTTGTTCTACCAGGCTTGCATCGCGGCGCCAGTGTAGGAACAGCGGCGTGGGATGGCTGAGTGCGCCGACGACTTCGGCGGGGTTGAAATCGGTGGCGGCGATGGCTGCTGAAAGCGGCAGTCGGGCGCGCTGCGGTCGACCGGCCTGGACGTCAATCAGCAGTGTCTCGCTGTCAAGGACTGTCGCCAGTTCTGCTGCAATGGCGGTGGCAAGCAGGCCGGTCCAGCCGGCATGGGTGCGTTGCTGTAGCTTGGCGAGACGCTGTGTTTGTTCCGTATCGAGCCGTATTGTCTGGGCGGAAGCGGTGGTGCCGGTAGGTATTTCCAGCGTTGGCAGTGCAAGATCGGCATGTTGCAGCCAGTATTCCCACGCCGGTTCGAGGGCATCGCTTTTTGCATACGCATGCTGATGTTGCACCCAGTCGGCGAATTCGCCACCGGTCTGCGGTAGCGCCAGGGGGCGGTCACAAGCGATTTGCGCCAACGCCAGGGCGAAGTCACGCAATAACAGTGGCCAAGCTTCTTCATCCACTAGCAAGGGATGCGCCAGCAATACCACCGCCTGCGATGAATCGTCATCCAGCAGGCAGGCATGCAGCGTCTGACCAGCGTTGACATCCAGCCGGTTTGCCAAGCTGTGCTCGACTAAAACGGCGAGTGCATCGATCGTGTTCAGTACATCCGAGGCAACATGCCGATGGCTTACGGTAACTTGCGGCGCCGGGATGGCCACCGACTGATGCCAGGAGCCGTCGGCGTGCAGCTTCACCGTAAGTTGCAATGCTTGGTGCTGTTGAACGAGTGCCTGCAGTGCGCGTTGCAGCACATCGGGCTCCACATTGCTGGCAAGCGTCAGGCAGCGCCAAGTCGGTTGGAGTGGGCCGGCAGCCAAGCGTGCATGCTGACCTGCGCTCAATGGCAAGATTTGCGGCTGTGGTTGGGCGCAAGCCTGCGCGGAAGGGCTGTCTGCAAGTAAGGCTGCAGAAAGCTCGGCGATCGTGCGGTACGCAAACAGTTGCTTCGGTGTGAGTTTTAGCTTCTGCTGGTTGGCACGGGCGATGATTTGCAAGCTCAGAATGGAGTCGCCGCCCAGCGTAAAGAAGTTATCGTGGATGCCGATCGATTCGACTTTCAAGACGGATTGCCAGATCTCCACCAGCAGGCGTTCGATGTCGTTGCGCGGTGGGACATGATGGTGACGGGGCGCGGCTGGGGCATCGGGCAACGGCAATTGCTTGGGATCAGGCTTGCCGTTGGCGTTGAGCGGAATAGCGTCGAGAGTAAGGAAAGCTGACGGCACCATGGTATCCGGTACACGCAGGCTCAGGTCGTCGCGCAGCTTGGCCGCGGATAAGGCGCCATCGGCGACGATATAGGCGACCAGCCGGAGCGGCTGGTCAGGCTGCTGCACGACGCGCGCTAATACTTGACGGATTTGCGGAGAGAGGCGCTTTACTTGCGCTTCGACTTCGCCTAATTCGACACGATGGCCGCGTATCTTCACTTGATTGTCGACCCGGCCCAAGAAGGACAGTTCGCCGTTTGCCAGCCAGCGCACGCGGTCGCCGGTGCGGTACATACGCGCATCACCGCCCGCGAAGGGATCGGGGACAAAGCGCTCGCGCGTCAGTTCAGGACGGTGCAGATAGCCGCGCGCAAGCGCCGCGCCACCGATGTAAAGTTCTCCCGGCACGCCCACTGGAACGGGCTGGCCTTGTGCGTCGAGCACATAGAGGCGGCGGTTGGGAAGGGGGGTGCCAAGCGGAATGGCAGTGTCGAACGCGCGGCCGTCTAGCGCATTGATGACTGCCCCCACCGTGGTTTCGGTGGGGCCGTAATGATTGAACAGACGTACCGCTGGAGCCAATGTGCGCACCTGTCCGATCAGTTCCGCATCGAGCGCTTCGCCACCGAAAATCAGGGTATGTCTGGGCAGCAGGTCGGCGTCAGGATGGGCGGCCAGCAGGCCGCGCAAATGGCTGGGCGTTATTTTCAGCACATCGACCTGTTGGGTGGCCATGAAGTCGGCTAGCGCCAGCGGATTGAAACCGGTCTCGTCATCGACCAGACAGAGTGTGCCGCCACTGCATAAGGCGCCGAACAATTGGGTGTGTCCAAGATCGGCAGCCACCGTCGATACCATTGCAAAGCGGCTTGCGGGCGGCAAGGCGAGGGTGTGTAGCACGCCAGTCACATAATCGACGATCGCACGATGCGTAATCAACGCCCCCTTCGGCTGACCGGTGGAGCCCGAGGTGTAAATCAGGTAGGCGCCACAGTCCTGCGTCAACGCCTCGACTGCTGGGCGGGTGTCTGGGCAGCCTTGCAGTAATGTCTTACTGTCATCCAACCAGATCGGTTGTGCCTCTGTGAGACGCAATGCAGTTTGCCATTGGCGCGTACTGACGACATAAGAGGCGTCGCTATCGGCCAGCAATTCTGCCAGCCGGGCCGGTGGCTGCTTCAGATCTAGCGGGAGATAGCAGGCCCCCGCCTTGAGTACAGCGAGCAGGCCGATCGCGAAATCGGGAGAGCGCTCCAGCGCGATGGCGACTGTCTGGCCTGGCGTCACACCAAGCGCAATGAAATGATGTGCCAGACGATTGGCCCACTGTTCCAGTTCTGCATAGCGCAATGTTTCCTGGTGTCCGATGACGGCGGGCTGGTCTGGATGCGCATCAGCATGGCGCTCGAACAATTGGTGCAAGCACAGATCCGGTACCTTGTGGCTTTCGCCTGTGCCCCAGGCGAGCAACTGCGCGCGTTCGTCGGGGGTGTTCCAGCACAGCGCTTGGACCGGTTGCTCGGCTTGCATCAACATGGCGCGCAGCAATGCCTGCAAATGATCCAGCATGATGCGGACTTCGCTGTCTGCCAGACGTGCACGTTCGTAACTCAACGTGAGTTCCAACGTTTCACCGGGCACGACAATCAGCGACAGCGGAAAGTTATTGCGCCCCTGGGTCAGGCGCACACCGTGCTCGTCGGTCGTGCTGTCGGCTGTGTTAAATCGTAAATGATCGGCGCCGGCGCTCAGGGAGGCGTCGATCGGGAAGTTTTCGAATACCAGGATCGATTCGAACAAGGGGCGATCGGCGGGGATCGCGCTCAAGGGTTTGAGCTTGGCCAGCGGCGTGTATTCGTATTGGCGCAATTCGCTGTTCGCATCCTGCAGGCGCTGCAGCCAGGTATCCAGTCGCGGATTGTCGTCCCAGCGGGCGCGTAACGGCAAAGTGTTGATGAAAAGCCCGACCATATCGTCCGCACCGACCAGCGTGTCGGGACGCCCCCCCAGAGTGACGCCGAACAGTACTTCGTCGCGTCCGGCGTATTGTCCAAGCAGCAATGCCCAGGCACCTTGGATCAGGGTATTGAGTGTGAGATGCCGAGTACGTGCAAAGCCCATCAAGGCTTGTGTCTCTTGCGCTGACAGCAGGCGTTGCTGTTCGGCATACGGCAGACCTTCCGGTCGTGGGCGACGCGCCAGAAAAGCAGGCAGGGGTGTCGGTTCTGCAAAGTCTTGCAATTGCGCGCGCCAGAACGATTCGGCTGCGCTGTTGTCTTGCTCGGCAAGCCAGCCGATGTAATCGTGGTAGGGGCGCACCGGAGGTAAGGTCACCGGTGTGCCACAGCTGAGCCCTTGATAGAGGGCCAGCCAATCTTTGAGCACCAGACCGACACTCCAACCATCGAGCAAGATGTGATGATGGGTCCAGATCAATTGCCAGCGTTGCTCCGCCAGACGTACCAGGCATAGACGCATCAGCGGTGCTTGGCTTAGGTCAAAGGCAGCGTTGCGCTGCGCGGTTTCTAACTCAAGCAAGGCTGTTTCGCTGTCGTCCTGGTCACGCCAATCGAGTTCGGTCAAGGGCAAAGGCAGGTCGGAACGCACCACCTGGAACGCATCGTCCAGGTCTTCCCACAAGAATCCGGTGCGCAGGACGGCATGCCGCTTCATCAATTGACGCCAGGCTGTGGTGAAGGCTACCGTATCGAGCCGGCCTTCAATGCGCAGGCTCATTTGCTGGTGGTAGACGCGCGATTCCGGCGCGTAGCTGTGGTGAAACAACAAGCCTTGCTGCAGCGGTGACAGAGAATAAATATTCTCGATATTTTTCATGTTCGTTAAAGTTTGTTAAGCAGTTTGTCGAGTGCCTTCTGATTGAGCCCCTTGGCCAGCGGAAAGTCGGATGGTGTGAAACTGCCCGATTCCGGATTACGGCAATGCGCAATCAGCGCGCGCAGGTGATGCATGAAGCGGGTCAGCAGGCGTTGCTGCGTCGCGCGCTGATAACGCAGACCACCGAAACGCCATTCCACCTGCAGTGCATCGTTGAGAACGGCGACGACGATTTCCAACTCATGCGTGCGGGCATTGCCGGCAGCCTGGTCACGTGGGCCGCTTTCCTCCGCCAACGCCAACAGCGTGTTGTCATCGACGCCATCCAGGCGGCCCAAGTAGTTGAACAGCACACTGTTTCCGTGATCCGCCAGCGCTTGCGCCGCGAGGTAACGCAGCGGACCGTAACCGATGCCGTGCTCGGGCAGTGCACGTACCTGCTCCTTGATCGCCTTGATGCAACTGCCGCTCTCTTTCTGTGACGGCAGTGTCAGACGCAGCGGATACAGGCTGCTGAACCAGCCGACAGTGCGGCTGACATCCAGCTCACTAAACAGAGCCTCTCTGCCATGGCCTTCCAGGTGGATCGTGACGCCCGGTTGGTTGGTCCATTCGCACAAAGTCGATGCCAATGCGGTTAGCAATAGTTCATGTACCTGAGTGCGATAGGCGTTGTGCGTCTCGTGTAGCAGCTGCGCGGTTTCTGCAACGGATAGTTTCTCTAGCAGCGAGACTTCGTTTGCTACGGCATTATCTGCATGCGGCTCGTCTACCGGCAGCGCTGTCGGCACTACCTGTTGTTGCCAGTAATGACGCTGCTTTGCCAATGCAGGGCTATCGGCGTATTGCTGCAAGCGGTCCGCCCATTGTCGATATGAGCTGGTTTTTGCCGGCCATTGCGGCGTCTGGCCTTGGGCGAGCTGCTTGTAGGCGGTGGCAAAATCCTCCAGCAGGATGCGCCACGACACCGTATCGACCACCAAGTGATGCGCCACCAGATACAAACGCTGTTGCGCATCGGGCAGATGGAGTAAGACCGCACGCAACAGCGGGCCTTGCGTGATATCGAGTTGTGCCGCATAGGGCGCCAATACCTCGGCGATGGCGGTGTTGCTATCAAGTGCCAATTCATCGCAATCGAAAGCATGGGTACTGTCAGCGTAGTACTGGCGCCAACGGCCGCTTTCGCACACGAAGCGCAAGCGCAATGCATCGTGCTGTTCCACGAGTGCACGCAGTGCGACACCCACATGGGCCAAGCGCAACGGCGTTTGCGGCACCAATAGCAGCGATTGATTCCAGTGGTACGGCGTTGTCAGCTGTTGTTCAAACAGCCAATGCTGAATCGGTAAAAGGGGCACATCACCGGTAAGTTGCCCTTGTTCGGCATGGATAGTGGCCACGCTCCCTGCTACTAGCGCAAGTTCTCCGACCGTACGCTGTTGGAACAATTGCCGTGGCGTGAGTGCAATACCGTGTGCCTTGGCTTGCGCGATGAATTGCAGGCCAAGAATCGAATCCCCACCCAAGGCGAAGAAATTGTCGTGAATGCCCACTTGTTCGCATTGCAAAAGGCTTTGCAGCAGCGTGCACAGGAGGCGTTCAGTTTCGGTACGTGGTACTTCGAAGGCTTGGCGGTTGGTATTCCAATCCGGTTTTGGCAAAGCTTTGCGGTC
>CBHCMF010000064.1:0-20797 GCA_965974465.1 uncultured Noviherbaspirillum sp. | reverse complement strand
ACGAAATGGTTGACCGCGAAATTCGGATCGCTAGTAATGCCAAGACATCCGCGCTCCGCGTAGGAATCCACATCGTCCACCGCATAGAATGCGGTAGGTAACAGTGTGTCATCTTTGATGACCCTAACCACGCCATCCTGCTGCATGGTTAATATCCGGCCATCAGGCAGTATCGTGAGAGCGGTCGGACTACGTAGGCCTTCGGCCAGCTGTGTATCGGTAAAGCCAGTTGGCACACTGACCGCAACAGCCGACCAACTTGTTATCCAAAGCAGAAACACCACCAGAAGCGATTTCATTTTTTCGACGACAAACGGTGAGGAAATGAAACAAGCACCACGCCGACAGAGCGATTTATGCACGTTTGTTTGAGGATGGGATGCGCGCGGGATTCCCGCGCCTAAGCACAGCAACATGCGCCGAATTTGACAATGCGCAGAGCTCTTGTACGCAAAGGCAGGAAACTGCCATGCTGTCCGGCAACACTGCTTTGATCGATATCGGAAAACATGCATGACGATTTGCATGCGTACTGACGGATTATTACAGTGGTGTAGCGCAGCGCATATTTCTCGCCGTCGAGTCAATACCAACCTGAAAGGCGTCCATCATGGCCACCAAACCCGCTTCCGGTGACAAAAAGAAAATTCTGCTGGCGCTGCAAGGTGGGGGAGCACATACCGGATATGTGTGGGGTGTGGTCGACCGCTTGCTGCAGAACGACGAGATCGAGATTGTTGCGATCAGCGGCACCAGCGGCGGCGCAATGATCGCCGCTGTGCTGGCATACGGTTTGAGCCTCAAACAAGACGCCAACGGCACACCACTGGATGATAAAGCGCGACGCGAAAACACACGGGCACTGTTGGACAAATTCTGGACCAATGTCTCGACGATTGGCGACTTCTTCTGGAACCCGTACCGCTTCGTCGCAAATCCCTACCATCGCTCGTGGAATATCGATGGCTTGCCCATACCCATCACGCTCAATGCCTTGTCGCTCGTCACATCGCCGTATCAATCTTGGCTCAGCCCACGTCAGAACCCGGTAGCACTCGCGCTTACCAATACCATTAACCTCGACACATTGAACGAAAGCATCTTCGGCCCGGCCCTCTACGTCTGCGCAACCAACGTCCGGACCAACCAACCGAAGACGTTCACAAAAGACGAAATCCGCATCCCGCACTTGCTGGCCTCCGCCTGCCTGCCGGTGGTCGACCGCGCGGTACAGATCGATGACGAGTACTACTGGGACGGCGGCTATGTGGCCGATCCAGCCCTGGCACCGCTGATCCTCCATCACAAACGCGAAACACGCGACTTGGTGATCGTTGGCGTCAATCCAATCGTGATAGAAAAAAGCGAAGTTCCCCCCAACACCGCATGGGAAATCATCGATCGGATGAACGAAATCACGTTCAATGCCTCGCTCATCTCTGAAATCAAGCGCATCAATGAGGTCAACGAACTGCTACGTCAAGTCCCCGCCGACGCTGCAGCAAAGCAGGCTCGCGGCAAGCTCTACGACAAAGCGGAAATTCTGATCCATTACATTCCGCCGCACGTCGACATGGCCACATTCGGCGTGGCTAGCAAGAGCAACACTGCATTGCCTTTCCTGCAGCAATTGAAGACGCTGGGCCGGCAAGTCGCTGCAGCGTGGGAAAGTGGTGAAATCGAGAGTGGCGGCGCGCCACTACTCGGACGCGCTTCAGACCGCAATTTGGTGAGCATGTTTATCAATCCCCATCATGCGGAATCCACACCGCTGCCGGAAACAGTACAAGGCGCACGCACCGAGCATAGTCCTTCAGCAGCGATGGCAAGCTAATTCTGTCTTCACCCGAGATCCAGTTCTCGATACCGTCGAAACACATCGTCGTTATTGAACGCGATCCGCCGCTTCGACTTCAGATACGCCTTGATCCTCTTGCGCGCCGCTACCCGGTCATGCAAGGCGCTCAGTAACGGATAAGCCGGTTCCAGTCCCTTCATCGTACGCGGAAACGCATATCCCAAACCGGCGATCACCTGGAATATTGACAGATCCGCATACGTCAAAGCGTCGCCAACCAACCATGCATTGCCACTCGGATTGCGCTCTAGTACTGCCTCGAAATAATCCAAAAACTTTGGCAAGCGCGCCCGGGTAAAATCCGCCGCTCGCCGCAAGGCCTCCGGTTTCTGCTCCTGATAATACAGCCCCGATGCAATCGGATGATGCGTATCGTGCGCCTCGCCGACCAGGTCCGCAATGGTGAGCTGCAACTGATGCACCCACAAGCGCCCTGCCTCATCCTCTGGTACCAAGCCAAGCCGCGGACCCAGAAAGAGCAGGATGTTCGCCGTTTGCGCAATCACTTGTTCACCTGCTTTCAGAAAAGGCGGTGCGAACGGCGGATGCGTGACGGAAGCGCTATTCAAAAAGTGCATCATCGCCGGCATGCCCAGACCGCTGCGTTCAGACCGCCGAGCGACGTCGATATAATCGACACCAGCCTCTTCAAAGGCAAGCCGAATATATTCACCGCGGCCCTGAATGCCGGGCCAGTAGTAGAGTTCGTAGCGCATGGGAATGGGGCCGTTGTCGCATTGACTTTAGTACTTTTACTGCTTGGACGATTTGCGATGCATTCACCCTGCCGCAGTTCTCCCCGCTACGCATAAAAAATGCGACACCCGCCCGCACTCGGCAAGCGCATGCGTTTATTTCACGGCAATATGGATTTCAACCTTCTCATTGCTTTCGTACTGTTCGAAATCGGCGGTATACGCTCGTGTATAGCGAGAATCCTTTGAAAAGTAATTCCAGATGTATATCCAGGTATCGATAAGCGCCTGTGGCATCGGGCCGACAGCAGTAAACACCAGATAGGAGCTGCCGGGAATGGTAAGCCCCCTCATTCCGTCTGGAATGGCGTTGAGATCGGTTGTTTCAACGCCTGCGATGAGTGAATAGGGCCCCAGATGATCGCTTTCGTAGTCGGTGTAAATGCCGAGAGGTAGTCCATGGGCTTTTTTGTTTGGAATTCTTTGAGATATTTCCTCTCCAAAAAATCTTCCCCACAGGCCTGGAATCTGGGCTTGGGAGGGATCCATCTCAAGGGTGTTGTTGGTCCTCACTGCGATCCCAACGGCGGTGATTGCTGTTCGGGTAATGAGCTTTGGTTCTGATGGCATGGCTTTATAAAGGATGTGGCATTTACAAATTCAGACTTTGACGCATAGACATACTGCTTTTTTCAACGGCCCTATGCCTTACATCAACACAGGCCGGCGCATGCGGCTCTGCGTATTCCCACTGCCAATGGGTTGGCCCGAGGCGGGAACAGCCCGTTCCCTTCCCCATGCACGAATGAGCTCAATTTGTTCAGGGCTGGTCTTCGATAAGGGGACAACGTTCTGGAAACTGCGACGGAAAAGATCGTCCGAAATTTTGTCGTCGCCATGCAAATACGCCTCCTTGACGACTTCGCGCACTGCCGACTCGAGATCGGAGCCCGCAAATCCTTCGGAAAGTTCGATGAGCTCATGCATTAGTGCTTCGGAGATGGAATACCTCAGGCCTCGCTGCGTATAAATACCGATGATTTCACGCCGCTCCGCTGCTGTCGGAAGATCAACGAAGAACAATTCATCAAACCGCCCACGGCGCAGCAATTCAGGAGGAAGTTTAGAAACATCGTTCGCCGTAGCGACCACGAACACCCGTGAACGAGCTTCCTGCAACCAGTATAGAAATTGTCCGACCAGTCGCGTTGAGGTACCACCGTCACTACTGCCCTGCGTTGCGCCGGCAAGGCCCTTTTCAATTTCGTCAATCCATAATACACAAGGCGCGACGTGATCCGCCGTTGCCAATGCATCTTTCAGCCGACCTTCACTTTGTCCGAGATATTGGCCATGAATCGTGGAGAGATCGAGACGGTAGAGTGGCAAGTTCCAGTTCAGTGCGATTGCCTTCGCGGACAATGATTTTCCACACCCTGGCACGCCGACCAACAAGACGCCACGAGGGGGCCTGATGCCACGCTCGCGCAAATCGGCGGTAAGCAAAGGCCGCTCACGCTCCAGCCATGCCTTCAATCCACCAAGTCCGCCCACATTTAATTCCGAACCCCGCACTGTCACACGTTCAATACCAGAAATATCGGCAAATATTCTGTCCTTGGCATGCATCAGCTCTGCCAAATCCGCTTTAGCGATACTGCCTTTGGCCAGAAGAGTGGCAATAATGTTTTCAGCCTCAATACGTGAAATGCCGGCCAGAATGGCAGCCGCCTGCCGCTCATCATTCGCATCCCACTCGATGTGGAACTGGCCGCGATAAGCGCCTACCTGCTCATGGATGATGTGGAGCATCTCGTCCTCGTTGGGCGCAGACAAAACAAGCGACATACCCATGCGCTGTAGTTGCCCCCATACTGGCTTGGTCGTGATGACAACCAAGACGCCACCATTCTCCGCCGCCAGCATCACTGCATCCTGTAATTGGCGGGCAAAGGGAGTATCGTCCTCAATGTCTGCAACCTCGGTCAGAATGAAAGACAAGTTCTGTCTTTGAGCAATCTGCTGACTTGCAAAATCCACTGCCCCTACAACAGAACGGTCTTCGTTGACATTTCGGTTGGCGACCAATTCCCGCGTGCCTTGAGACAAGGTATGCACATACACAGGTGCAGGCAGCGTAGCGGCCACTTCACGAAAAATATCTAGCACTCTAGAGCGCTCTGCACTCCGAACGGAGATGAATGGAATACGTGCCTTCAGATAACGCGTTAAAGTTTCTTTGAATTCGGTGGTATCGCTCATTGTGTTAAATCAGAATATTACGTTTGCGTGGGCCCGACTGACTCATCGGCATGGAGGAAGCATTGCATGCCGCCGGTTGCGCACCACCCGTCTCCATGGCGGCGGCTTCGTCATATCGCAGCAAACTATTATTGCGAATGATGCTGGCTAATCGACCACTACGGTCATGTTTGGCGCTATCTTCAAGCGACTGCTGTGAGCGTGTCGCGTAGGCTTTCAACTCGCTTAGAAGATGATCTCGTAAAAGGGGTGGAAAAGATGGCACCACCGCAAGCTGGTACAGCGTCGCAAGCATGCGTCGCGCACCAAGCATGGCACGCACTAATGTAAGCTCGTCTGTACCGGTTCGCAGATCGCGTGTCAGCTGATCAGCACAGCGCTGAAGCCTTGCATTGAACGTGGTGCTGATACGCTCCGAAAACATATTGGCCACACCACTGGTCCAACTAAGACTTCCTTGCTTCATCAAGCGAAGGATGTCAGCATCATCTCTCCCCTGATCGAAACACTCAAGGCAAGCACTCCATTCGGCATAGGTGGTCGGAGGATTGACGCGTTGAGTCATTTCACCCGTCGTACGAATTGGACTGCCGGCAATAAATCCCATTCTGGGAAAGCACCAACGAGAGCGTCCTTCATTTCTCGAGCAGGAGCGGGGACTTGCTGCGGTGCCACCGTAGACTGCGTGTATGAAATAGGTTGTCTTTGCTGTGCTGGTTGGTGCTGTGGCTGAATAAGAATGTCACGAGTCATGAAAATCCTCAGGCGGCTGGTTTTGCCATTACATGACGGATGCTGTCATGTGAAGACAGAACGTACTGTTGGGGGGTGATGGTATCCAGCAATTGCGTCACATTGGGTGCAAGGGCATCGCGTTGAGCGAATTCCCGTCGCCACTCGACTGTCTCGGCCAGCATCCCCTTTAGCGTTTGCAAAGACTGCTCTTTCAACTTGGCGTAATCCGCGGCAATTTGCATACGCGCCTTGCGCTGCTGAGTCTTTGCGGAATAAAACCAGATAAGACAGCCCGCGCCAATAGCCAGCGGCAAATACTGAAACTTTGGCAGGCCCGTCAGAAGGAAACCGATACCAATGACCAATGCGGCCCAGTGGATGAGCTGCAGCTTGACCGCTGCAATTGCCGTATCCTTCCGTCGTTCGATATGATTCCCAAGCGAATCCACCAGTTCGCTCTCGTTCTCGCCATTTCGCGTTTTTCCTTGCCAATCCTCAATGGCAAATTCCACCTGTGCCGGTACGGCTGAACGAATGCTCGCCGTCAGATCCTGATGCGCATCCTTGATCCAGCTGCGGGACAAGGCAATTGCGTATCTTTGTGTAGCACGAGAAGCCTGCGACGTTTCGGGATGCATCGCTGCATTCGTCAGAAGCTGCGTGCAGCTGATATGCTCGTCAAGCGCCTTGCTTTCCATATCAAACCGCCCCTTAGCCGCCGCGCGGTTGCCCGACTCCTCAATAATCAACTGGCAGAGGCGTTCATCTCGCCGCAATGGCAGTTCCTCATCATCAAAATTCTTGACGAGCTTATCGAGCAAGTTATCTACGGCAGCCTGAACACTTGGAGAAGTTGGTATTGGTCCCTCGAAGACTTTGGTGAAATAGTCATGGACGATCTTGTGGAGGGCCGCACTATTCATCAAGTTGTTGAGTGCAGACCAAGTCGAACTGTATTTGCTCAAATAGACATATCGCTGTCCATTGTCAGTATTCGGAATTTTTGAGCGCAAACTCATGTTCCACTGCTGGCGCTGCTCTTCGACAAAACCAGCGCGCTGCGCCAACTCCTCTATCCATTCCTCGATTCTGCTTGTGCATTGGTTGCGCACTTCTGGGCCAAAGGTGCCGCTTGCCAGCGCATCCACCAATACCACGGTCTGCCGATCCAGACGCATGGGATCTTGCATGCCCAAATACCGGTCAAGCCATGTCTGGCAAGCGGATGCACGGGCTGCCCGGCGGCAAATAAGTGCAAAAAAGAGCGACGTCTTTTCATCGTCGCGACGAATCGCTTCGGCAAGCGCCTTATTGGCTAATGGCTGATTATTGTTCAGCCAGGCGGACAGGGCCACAAGCGCTGGTGCCAGCCAATAGCGCGGCGCTGCCAACATCAGCTCTTCAGTTGCTGCCGTTAAGGTTTCCTGACGCACGATACTAATATCCGCCGCCTGCAGGATCCCGCTTGCATGACGCCTTACTTCGGCGTAATAACCGTATTTGGTTTCCAACTCCTGACGGATCTTGACCTGACGTGTTTCGGCAAGTTGAAGTTCTTTCGCTTTCGCGTCGGCGCTAATAAAGTCGCGCACCATTTGCTCCAGACGAGCGAGCTCGGAACGCGTGCTCGACAATTCCCGTCCAACACCTTCTACTCGTGTGTCTAACGTCGCAATGCCGTGACTAATGTTGCTAAGGCTATTGTTAATAAAGGCCAGATCAGCCAAATGGATAATACGTTCAGTGCTCATAGTTAAATTTTTACGAGAGAGGTGTCACCGTTCTCTGCAACAGCAATCAGTTTGTCTGGATACACTTCAATGAACGCATATCCAGGGTGTTGGGCAAGTGCCCGTGCGCGCTCCAGGCTCGCCGGCAATGCCTGCGCAATTTTGTAGTGCTGCACGATTTGCCCACTATAGTCAAGCGTATGTACCTCGTATGGGTGGCCAAGATAGCAGCGTGCGACGAAACCGAGTGGGAGATGTTCGATTGAAACTTCCGGCAGCTCCTCCCGAACAGCGGCTAACAGAGCATCAACTGCTTGACGGTTATGGATATGTCCCCCAGCGTCCAGTTTTTGCAGCGCTTCGACATAGGCTCTAGATCGCTTTTGACGCAATCGATCCTCCACCTTTGCCGGTGATAGCCCGGTGGCCGGGCCTGAAGAACGTATAGATGTATTGATTTGCGGAGGGGCAGACCCAAGGATAATGCGAGGCATGATGTATTTTGTTAATTCTCGGGCAATATATTACTAGATATCGCCCGAGGTTACATTTTTTACAAAACACACTGCAGCCGCTCTTTCTTAAGAAATATCTCCCAGGCGATGCATAGACAGGGCAACGCCTTGCGGCACTTATCACACCACCGGCCATACGAATCACGGATTTGGCGGTTCAACCAATGACCGTTGGAGTTATGCGATGCATCCATTTGAGGGAACTGATGACAGAGCATCGATCGCCCCGCCAAAAAGCGCCGTATCCTCGCACCCTGCACAAAAACTAAAGCAAGGCCGTCGGAGTAGCGTTGGCCAAAAACACCTGCAATGCAGCCAGAAGCTCACCATGCAGCTTTTCAAGGCGCTCGTCCTTAGCGTCATCCGGGATTACTTCTCCGTGCTTATTGACCCGATACGGCTCGCCTAGTATGTCCGCCATATCCATCTGGTAATAACTTCGGCCGCCGTAAGGTGTTTTGCCGTCGATATAGGGCATAGGCCAGCATTCCTCATCGCCGTCGATCACGTCGCCAATAGAGTCACCATCCATAACGCACCACTGTGCCGCTTTCAAAAGCAGCAGGTGCTCTTTACGCAGCACAAAAAAGCCATCTGCACTCACGCCACTGTCAGCCGACTTGAAGTAATCACGCATCGCTTCCGGCAAGGCATACCGGCCCGGCGCCAGCTTGCCACCATGACGGACAAAAGTGGGCACCAATAGGCCCAACTCAGCCAATGTGCGGACAGCCAGGGCTTCATCAGAAGTTCCTAGTGCAGCCATCGCGCTCGGCACTGTAGGCCCGTTTGTCAAAAGAGGCTGCCAAAGGTCGATGCCCGGTGCGCCCTCCTCAATGGGTACCCACATGACGCGCAGCAAACGTATCAAGGTCAGATGCTGGCTGGACAATTGCGCAGGCTCAGACGACTGCGAGAAAACTGCCCGGATTGTCGCTTTGCGATCAACGAATGGGGAGGAAATGGGACGCATGGAAATGACTCCAGAAGCACCGCTAAGAGCGGCGGCAAGCGTAACAAGAACGGCGCGGCGTGAATATTTCATTGTTAGGTCGCCAGGTTGACAAAGGCAACGGATCGCCCCCTCTCCTCAAGGAGGGCATACAGGTCGGAGAGGCCGTTCAAGGTCATCATCCCAATAGCACCAAGCAGGCCCGCACGACAAACGGCAAACCTATGCAATTCGTTGCACTTAGTAGACTCCAGGGTTGCCCCGAGTATTTTGGTAACGCCCTGCGCAAAGTTCTCTGCGGTATAGGCACCATCGATGTGAAGCGAACGACCTCAACGGTCTTCGATATTGGCCAGTGGCTGTTCATGGCTCGCGCCTCGCACAAGGGGCCAAATTGTGCCGCAAAAACATTGTGCGAGCAAATTCACAACAATGCTGTTTTCAGTGGCTGGCTGCTTGCGGCCCTACCCGCATTTCAGCGCTCAGCCACACTCTCTCCCAATACCGCATCGGAACCAGCCATACTGAAGCACAAAGCTGCAAAAGATCCGCATTCGACACATGCGTAGAAAATTGCGTCGATTCAGGAAGAGCGAACACTCTCGCCGGTAACTCCGTCAAAAATCGGCTCAAGCCCATCCCTAACAAAGGCATGTCTGGCGAATGCGTTTCAACGAGATCACCGATCACCCCTGAAAGTGAAAACCACGTTTTGCGAAACAGTACAAAGTCATGCCGAAATCCCGTTGCCGTTTCCCGAGCAAGTTCATCAAGCCACTCCAGCAGCCACTCAAATCCTGGGAAACGCCGTTCGAACACCACGCGGTTCAGAGCGCGCTCGATGGCTTGATTGAGATGGGGGTCATCTTCACGCATTGACCCCAGGGCGGCCACAGCATGGCGGATGCGCTGCGCATCGAGCGTCAACCCGCCAAGAATAATAGAAACCAGGAGCGCCCGATCCGCCCGGGAAAGACGCAAGGTCAAGCTCCAGTCCAATACCGCCAACCGTCCGTCCATGGTGGCAAAAAGATTTCCGGCGTGGAGATCGGCGTGCAGCATCACCATGTCGGCTCTGCTCCAGAAGGGGTGACCAACAAGGGCCGACACCATCACCGCAGCAAGGTTGGCGCGACGTTTAGAGGGCAATGCGGCGTCCGTGACTTTTTCGCCGACAATCCGTTCCATGGCCGTCAGTCTGGGGGTGCACCACGGCAGCAGTTGCGGGATCTGGATATAAGGTTCCTCGGCATACACCGCATATGCCTCGCGCAAATTGTTCTGCTCCACCCGTAGGTAAATCTCATGGGTGAGCAATTCGCGCACGCTTTCTAACGTACGTTGGTATTCCAACGCTGGCAGTCCCAAGCTACGGCTGCGCTCCTCCAAAAATAGGCCGAGCTCAAACCATATCGCGATCTCTTCGTTGAACCTTTCTTCGATTCCAGGTTTAAGCACTTTGAGAACACCGTCGCACTCCTTGCCGCTTTCTTGATAGGTAAACGGCAGCACCACTGCAACACTGCCCTCAGCCAACACGTGTGGTGCCAGCGTGATCGGTAAATTCTGCGGCAGTTCTTCTCGAATACGGTGCAGCACTTGCTCCATGGGGGTGGTCGGCACCATGGATTCCAGCGTTTGCAATTGACGCCGCACCTCTTCGGGAAGTTGGTGATTGCGTGCCAGTACTTGGCCGAGTTTATGGAGCGTAGGACATTGCGCCAATAGCGTCACCAGACGCATTGCCGCGTCGGTATCCTGCGACAATGCAAGCTGGGTGTCGAAGATGGTGGCCAAGCGATGTGCCGGTAAGCGCTCGAGAAAAAATTTCACGCCATCGACGACGAGTGGCCGCCATGGTGCCAGCGATGCGGGAACCAGCTGAGGCACGCCAAGGGATTCAAGCAAGGTATCGTCGAGCAATCCAGTTATTTCTGAATCTGTCACAGTGACACCTCTTTATTCCCCATGCTCCGCCCTACTCTCTCTCTAGCACATCTGGCGTGATCTTCACGAAGAGGGATTTGCCTTCACGCAGCACCTCGGCATTCACGATCGTTCCGGGCTTGGCACTGCCAACCAGTCGCGCCAGGTCGGCAATCGTCTGCACCGGCTGGCCATTAAAGGATATGACCACATCTCCCGGTTTGATACCCGCCTTATCGGCGGGGCCGCCTTGCTGCACGGCGGCGATGAGCGCACCTTGAGCGTCCTTCAAACCAAGCGATTTTGCAAGATCTAACGTGAGCTCCTGTAGTTGCACACCAATGCGGCCGCGTGTCACTTTGCCCGCTACGCGCAGCTGGTTTGAGATACCCATAGCGATATCAATCGGAATCGCAAAAGAGATCCCCATGTAGCCGCCGGTCTGGCTGTAAATCTGAGAGTTGATGCCAATGACTTCGCCCATCGTGTTAAACAAGGGGCCGCCAGAATTACCAGGATTGACCGCCACGTCGGTCTGTATGAAAGGAACATAGCTACCGTTTGGCAGCATGCGCCCTTTCGCACTGACCACGCCAACGGTGACGCTGTTTTCAAATCCAAAAGGGGCACCGATGGCAGCCACCCATTCGCCGGGCTCGATTCTGGCCGGGTCCCCGATCTTCACTGCCGGCAAACCGCTTGCATTAATCTTGATAAGCGCAACATCCGTATAGATGTCAGCGCCAATCACCTTGGCCTTGTATTGACGTTTGTCGGTCAGCTTTACGGTGACTTCATCGGTCTGATCAATGACGTGGGCATTCGTCAGGATGTAACCGTCCGGACTGATGATGAATCCGGAGCCAAGACTGTGCGCCGGCGTTTCACCGAGATCGGGCACGCCGCCAAAGCGGCGGAAGAATTCGAACAGCGGATCACCTTGACGCATCGGTGTGGTGCGGCCTTGCAGCGTCGCGCTGATGTTGACGACTGCAGGTCCTTGCTGCCTGACCAGATTGACGAAACTGGGGAGCTCAATGCTGCGACCGACAACGGGCGGCGGCGGAGACTGATTCGTCCCCACTACCGCAGGAGTGGCGTTCTGCGTGTCCGATGGTGAGCATGCACTCAAAAGCAGCATGAAGGCGATGCTTATGGTTCGTTTGTGACGCCATTTTCGGTCGGCCGGTACGTTAAGCATTTTTCTCTCCGGTACGGGAATAGCAGGCAACAGAACCTGCCCATCGTCCTGGGACAGGTTTTTAGACCAGATTGCCAGTCAGGGTTCCTGTGACAAGCGCGTACCGACAAGCGTAGTGTCAGCGCTTTCGCAGCGGGTCAAGCAAATGCCGCAGCGCATTGTGGTCCAGTTCATACATCAAGGCGAGCAAGCGCCCAAGCTCTCCCTTAGGAAACCCCTCGCGAGCGAACCAGCCCAAATAATGCCCTGGCAGATCAGCGATCACGCGCCCTTTGTACTTCCCATACGGCATTTCACGGGTAGTCAGCAGAGACAAATATTCCGTATCATCCATCATCATTCGCCTAGGGACTGTCCAAGAATAAGGTGGGCATTTTGGCGGTCGTAGCGGGATGGGATGCAAGGCGTCCGTTGCACCGCAGTGTGAGCACCGCAAGCGACGAGCAACACAGCAGCACGCCCGCTACGGCCGGAAAAAATGTGCAACTTATCCCGGGCGGCCCTTAATACATTTTCCTCTGTTTGAAGTCGTGCTGAAGCACGAATCTGGTCGAATCAATCAGACTGCTCAAGCCTAGCACCAGTGGGGTCAATGCCTGGCCTGACAGGATCCAGATCTGTGACGACGGCGCTGACACAAGTGTTGCCGCCTCGATGACTGGCGTTACCCAATCGGCTTCAGGTGTCACGTCGAGCCAAACGTCGCCCTCAGGTGTGGTATGCATGAAAATCTCGCCACCCGCACCAAGGCAAAAGCAAATTCCGTAACCGCTGGCGTTTTTCTTTTTTTCCACATACCGCTGGAGATCGCGATTGTAGCTATCAATCCATGCCTCAACATCGTAGGTTGTCTTCAAATCGATCCATGGCCGCGCGACCGGTTCTTCACGTTCATCGTCCTCTGATTCTGTCATTGTTACTCCAGTTCAGTTCTGCCATGTCAGTGATGCACACCTGTGTGCACTCACCATGTTCTGATCTCTTTTATTTGAGTTGTTGTCGCTGCACACAGGGCATTGCCAGCGCTGCGTATGCCCGCCAGTCTCTGTGGACCCGATTACGGCCACACCCGTTCCCTATTTACTGAGGGCTGTATGCACCGCAGTGCCCGAGATTTTCTCTTCCACGCACAGGCAAATCGCTCTAACGCGTTGCTGGACGAAATCGGCTAAGTTTGACAAGATACCGAATTGATTTACAGCAACCACTTATATGATTTGTTCTGCTAACCTCTTAAGCAAGGCTTGCCGCCTGAGTGTCATTGCAACGTTGCTCACTGTAGCGGTGCAACTTCCGTCGCTTAGGGCTATTTTTAAGTTTCTGCCGCATCCTGAATATAGTGCTGTCCTATTTCTTGGTGTAGCTATTTTCTTCTCATATGCAATTCTGTCCGATTACATCAGGCCTTTGACGGCACTGCTTGATAAAAAATTTCTGCCCTATGCGATAACCCTCGCCTTGGCGGTTGTAAATTGGTTTGCTTACCCGATTATAGATGGCCGAAAGGCTCAGGGACTGGGCTCAACCGGCGATGATGCAATGATCGAGCCTATACGGTCGTTGCTTGCTGGCGGCAGTCTTTACGATGCACGTCTTTATGACGGCGTACCGATTAGCCCTGGGCCCGGATGGCTATTACTGAACGCGCCATTAACGCTTGCAGGTGTGTACTTCTTGATCACACCTCTTTACCTCTTACTGACCACACTCCTATTCCGTTCATGGGCAACGGACAATATTCGAGCCGCGACGGCAATGATTATTTTGCTCAGTTCGCCAATGATCTGGGAGCTCATGACGAACGGACATGACCTCATTGCCCTCGGCTGTTGTTTGGCATTGCTACCTCTCGCGTGTTTTCAGTACGCTGAGAGAATTGATATGAAGCTTGTGCTGTTAGCGGTAGTGTGCGGCTTGGTCACCACCTCACGCATCGTGCTATTACCTTTGCCTTTGTTACTCGCGGCATTCCTTTGGAAAAGAAGCCGCCCAGCTGCCATGATTATCGCCAGCGTCGGGTTGACCACGGCTGTCGGCCTGCATCTCGTCTTTTATGTGGTAAGCGATCACTATCCTCCGCTGCATTTACTGGGCCGGGGACAAACAAACGTAGGCCATCAACTCATCATGATCGGCGCTGTGGCCTCTTTCGTGTTTGGAATAGTGGCGCTTAAGATGTACAAACCCACCTTTGAAAGCATGTTCTTTTGGTATGGGCTCTGTCTTCTCCTGCCCTTCTTCGTCATCTCGCTAGGCGAGTTTCAGTCCGTTGGCCGAAATTTTGCTCGTTGGGAAGGTGCAAACTATCTACTTCCTGCACTTCCTAGCGTCGTATTTTCCTGGTGTATGGCTGTTTCGCGTAGAAAACGCAAGCTGTAAAACGAAAGCAAACGCACACTTCGCAGACGATCGTCTTTCCAAATTGCGACATAACATCAATAACAAACCCGCTTCTGCAGGTTTGTTATTGCCCCGCCAGCTTTCATACCGACATCAGTACCCAGGGAGTGGCCTGCCCCATTTTGCGTGCTATTCTTACAATACTTCCTGGAAGAAAAACAAAAATTCCCTGTTTTCCCCTTCATCCGATGACACAGAAAAAAATTCTTTTGCTGAGTGTTTCCGCCGGCGCCGGTCACATGCGCGCCGCAGAGGCAATCCGAGCCTATGCCGGCGTCTGCGAGCCCAATACCGTTGTGACCCATCTGGATGTCATGGACTTTGTGACCGCGGGTTTTCGCAAGTTGTATACGGATTTCTACCTGAAGTTAGTCAATAAAGCGCCAACGTTGTGGGGCTATCTCTACCAAGTCACAAACGAGGCGCAACCCGATAGCTCGATGCAAAAACTGCGACGCGGTATCGAACGACTCAATACCCGAGCGCTGCTGAAAGAAATCATCACGTTCCAGCCGGATGCGATCATTTGCACGCATTTTTTACCGGCCGAAATTCTATCCAGGATGATTCACAAGGACTGCCTTCGCTGTCCGGTCTGGGTGCAGGTAACAGATTTTGATTTACATCGCATGTGGGTGCATGAGCACATGGCCGGGTATTTTGCGGCCAATGAGGAAGTGGCGTTTCGCATGCGCGCGCAAGGCATTGCTCCACAAACAATCCATGTCACCGGCATTCCGATCATGCCGGCATTCGCCGAGCCGCTCAACCGATCCGAATGCGCGAGCGAGTTCGGGCTTGATCCGCAACGCACCACGTTCCTGCTGATGGGAGGCGGTGCAGGCCTAGGCAGCCTGGACACCATCGCCGAACGTCTGCTGAACTTGGCGCACGATTTCCAATTGGTCGTGTTGGCGGGCAAAAATGCGGCTGCGTTGGCATCGCTGCAAACCTTGACCACACGTTTTCCGGGTCGCCTGCTGCCGCAGGGCTTCACGGACCGCGTGGAACGATTAATGGCTTGCGCCGACCTGGTCGTCACCAAACCGGGTGGCCTAACGACATCGGAATGCCTGGCAATGGGCTTGCCCATGATTGTCAATTCGCCGATCCCTGGACAGGAAGAACGCAACGCCGACCATCTGCTGGAGCAAGGTGTCGCTCTCAAGGCATGCGATATGGTGACATTGGAGTACCGTATTCGCTATTTGCTGGAAAACCCTGCCAGACTTGCTGAAATGCGCACCAAGGCAAAAGCACTCGGCCGTCCGGACGCTGCCCGCCATGTGCTAGCCAAAGTGCTTGCACACGCCCCTGAAAATGCAATGGCGGCGGCAGCCTAGAGCGGTTTGAATGCGCGTGCAAGGGAGGTCAGCTCGGGCCGGGAAGCGCAACCGTACATGAGGGTGAAGTGGGGAATCCGGGCGGCATGCCGCCCGCCCACGCAACGGCCCAGGCTTGCAAGCCTGGGTGCGCCCTGCAAGGGCGGTGAGCATCGCAGGCCAGAGATGGCCCCCTTTCACGCACAGTCAAATCGCTCTAAGCACTGTCTTTGATCAGTATCCATGTTCCATTCTTCATAAAAGCATGATCGAATCCCGCTTGTTCTCCCTCTTTCGTTTATCTACTCAACAGCTGCCTTATGCACTCCTCTTCAGTATGCTCGTGAGTACCGCCTCCCATGTCCATGCGCAGGAAGCCCGTCTGCAAGAGTGGGCGCAACCGATAGAAGAGTCGCAGAACCTGTTTCGCATTACCCCGACGCTCTTTCGCAGTGCGCAGCTCAAGCGTAATGACGTTGCTTTGTTGCAGTCGCTCGGCATCAAGACCGTTGTCAGCCTTCGGTCTTTCCACTCCGACGAGGCCGCGCTGAAAAATAGCGGCATCACCCTGAAGCGGATACGGATCAATACGTGGGATATTGACGATAAAAAAGTCATCGCAGCGCTTCGCACCATCAGAGAAGCGGAAAAGGAAGGCCCGGTTCTTCTGCATTGCTTGCATGGCGCGGATCGCACCGGGCTTATCTCAGCGATGTATCGCATCGTTTTTCAACACTGGAGCAAGGAGCAGGCAAGTAAGGAACTGATGCAGGGCGGATATGGCTACCACGCTATGTGGAAAAATATTCCAGCGTATATCCGCTCGGTAGACATTGAAAAAATCCGCACCCATGTCGAGCAACATTAAGACGGTTGCAGGAATACGCGCATTTAAAAAACAGTCGATCCCATGTTCAAGATAAAAAGCCTCATCGTACAAACGCTACTTGTTTGCGGGCCTGCACTTACCTATGCCAGCACCGAGCAACCCATCGATATGAACCGCTTGTCGGACACGCAAGTCACCATGGCTGACGTGAGCAAACCCGGCAGCCCAGGAAAATCGTTTGTCGCAGCAACGATCATCAATGCCCCAATGGCAAGCCTGTGCGCCATCCTTCAGGATTACGCAAGCTATCCAGGCTTTATGCCCAACACGGAAAAAGTCAAAGTAACGCGAGGAGCGGATCAGACCTCCTTGGTCGATATGACGCTGAAACTCCCCTTAGGGAAAATGAAAAAATACCGTCTGAAGATGGAACCCAAGACAAGCCCGCAGCAATGCCAGCTTTCTTGGAAACTCGTGCCATGGGAAGGATTGAAACCGGAAGAGACGATTGTCGACACGAAAGGCTATTGGCAACTGGCTCCCTACCAGTCAGATAAGAACAAGACCGTGGTCAAATACGTCATATACACTGATCCGGGGCATGTGCCCATGGGATTGGGATGGATTGTTGATAGCTTGAGTAAAGACAGCATACCGAAAACGCTTGAAGCATTGCGGAACAAGGCCCGTTCCTAAAAATTCGTTCCAGCGACAAAGACAAGGCCAGAGAGAGGCCCAAGAGCACACTTGAGATTATGCAAGCGCTTCCCTCTTTGGCCGTCCTTTCGGTAAAGGCGCGGTCCGACGCGCCGTCAGGCGTTCCACTTTAACGTGGAACCGCTCCCCACCTAATGCCCAGCCTTTGTTGGTGCACTCACGAATTTGTTCGAGCAATTGCGCATCTATCGGCGTCCTGCTCAATTCCCGATACGCCCCCCAGGGGCCGTCTGCCGCCGTGGCCAAACGCCGATACAAGCTATGTGGCGTGACCAGTGCATCCGCTTTACCTTCTGCATTGGCTCGATAACTCGACCACACATGATGGCGTGGATGGCTGACCATGCCTGCACGCACAGGATTTAATTCGATATAGCGCATGCATTCAAAGAGGTAATGTTGAGGCTCGACAATCGTCGCGCGATAACGCCCCTCCCACAAGGTACCGGTCCGTTTGTACCGGGTATTGAAATACTGAACGTAGCGCCTTCCCACACTCTGCATCGCCTTGGATATGCTCTCCGGCGTCTGAGGGGAAGCCAGTAAATGGATATGGTTTGGCATGAACACATACGCATGAATAGCCAGACCGTAACGTGTGGCGGCGTCAAGCAATGATGCCTTAAAAAAACCGCGATCTTCGTCATCCCCAAATATCGACTCGCGATTATTCCCGCGCAAAATGATATGCAGCGGAACACCTTTGACGAAGTACCGAGGTAAGCGGGCCATAGAAAACTCCATCATCGATCGAGTCTGACCCTATATATAGTTCATCAGGTTTGCAATTGAAATGCGTGAGGAACAACTACGCTCGATAAGAATGCCCTGTTGCGTTGGGTATTCCATACCGACATTGAAATGCCACTGTCCGTGATGGATTGCGGAATCAGATAAGCGAAAAACGATGATCGCCAATAAAACTTGCAGGCATACAGCTTTCTTGGCAGCGAGCCACAAGACGTATCTGCTGCCTATTTCGGTCCCTCGTGATCACGCATTTCGATAATGTGTGACCACCGGTTTTGGCACTTTGAGCAATCTGCACTTCTTCTGGCAACTTTACTCTACAAACGGGTCAATGGCTCGATGCTCTTAACAGACAGCAATCGGCCAAAAGCTGCTGTACTTCTATCAGCGAAGGTAAGCGGCCGCGACTGGAAGCGGTCATTCAATTTCGTTGATGATCTACAATACTCCATGCAAAGCGGAAGTAATAGCTTCCCGAGAGCAGACATTCAACGATTGAAATACGGCCTCGCGTAGTGAGGTCCGGCGGCGAAGCCTCGAATTTGATTGAGTTGTTCGAGTTGCTGCGATACCCCCAGACAGTAATTGCGCAGCTTTTCTTCTGTTGACATTAGCGGCCACCAAATTTTGCGACAGCAACGATGAGGGCAACTATCGTTCCTATTACCCATTTCCACTCTCGCTTAAGAAAGTCTGCAACCGTTTTGTACACGCGAACAGGCCAAGGTCGAATAACGTTTTCATATGGTTGGCCGTTTAATACATTTTCAAGAGGTGTTTCACGAAATTCGCCAGCCCACCACTTTTTGATGCGATTAAACATGACGAGATAACCTCTTACGAATGAAAGGAGCTTCTCCGTCCAGAGCGAACGGTGAAGACGACGATGGCTTCTTTTTTCTCAAACTATGATAGTTTGATCATAGCCAGACCTATTATCAAGGGCAGGGCAAAAAATGGGCTCATTACCGCTGGCACAATTGTCAAACCCAAATACCAGCGAAATCGAAGTTGCCTCATGCTTCGATTGTTTAAAAGTCTTTTCAGTACACCAGCACTAATCCCCCACGATAGAGAAAATGCAGGCATGTACCCTATAAAAATAATGAACCAATCTTTTCTAAGAAAATGGGGCGACCAATCCGGTAAAGCAGGGGCACTTCTAAAATGAGAAGTGATGAAAATGACGAAAGCCATCGTCAGGGAAGCCAAAAACGAAAATACGAAAACTTGGCAGGCTCCAATCAAAATATAAATACAACCTTCAATACGTTCTCCCCAAACCCGTTTTGCAATGAATGCCGTCAATACACCAATCAATGCATATGCAGCTGTAAAAACAACAAGATACGCAAGCACGAACGGCCAACTGAAAATGAGCATTACAAAGAAGGCGCCTAGTTTTTCCATAGAGTTTTATTTAATGATGTGAGGTTCCTTCTATATTTCCTCTTTCAACGCAGCGGCATTATGCCGCGAGCCTGTCCCCTTGTTGAGAGTCGATCCAGTTCTGCAAGTAAGTTTGCAGCGAGGCATAGCCAAGCACCGATTACTGTCGCTTGCGCTTGTAGAACATCTCGATGTATTCGGGTGAATGATGGGATGGTTAATACTACAGTGGTAAGTCATCTCGGCATCACTCGACTGTGCGCAGGCAATGATAGAAATGAGCAACGGCCTGGTAATGCCGCCCCCTATAGCGACCAGTGGATGACCGCTCTCAGATAGTGCCAATAGCGACATATCAGCCGGCAGAACAGTTTCTGATTTCCGACACCGTCAGTGCGATACATGCGGGCGCCGCTGTTTCCACTTTCCCCCCCGCCCTTTGTCCGCCTTTTTTAAGCGGATCGATTTCTGAAGCCAAGGTGCATTCCGCTTTACAGCTGTAGTATTAGGCATCAGAGGCCTCGGGGTCGTCTTCCGCAAGAAGCTGGTCCAGCCGTCTCGGGTAATTATTCAAAAAATCTCTTGTGACTGCGAAATGCTCTGTCTCTTCGTAGGCAATCTCGCTTATCCCTGATCGGTCGAACTGGATAATTTTCGCGTGTGGATAAGAGAGCAAGATCGGTGAATGGGTGGCAATAACGAATTGAGATGAGTCTTCTACCAGTTGGTGAATGGCGCTAAGCGCCGCAAGTTGCCGGCTCGGTGAAAGGGCTGCTTCGGGCTCGTCCAACAGGTAGATCCCATCACCTCGCAGCTTGTTCAGGAGCACCGCCATGAAGGACTCCCCATGCGACTGGCGATGGAGCGAGCGACCACCATACCCTCCCAAATATCCAGTTTCGTCCGTGTATGTCGCGACGTTGAAGAAGCTCTCCGCTCTCAGGAAGTAGCCATCCTTCGGCTTTGGGACACCGCGTGCAATCCGTAAGACGTCATGCAATGACGAGACTGAATCGGCCGTCTTGAATTGAACGTTCCTGGTCCCTCCTTCGCTGCCGAAACCGAGTGATAACGCCAAGCCTTCGAGGACTGTGGACTTGCCCGCGCCGTTCTCACCGACAAAGAAGGTCACATTGGGATGGAAGTCGAGGTTACCCAGTTCTCGGACAGCCGGGATGCTGAACGGATATGCATCGTAGTCGATGTCGACTTCCGGGCGAAAGAATGCGCGGATCAGATACGGCTTGGTGCGCTTGGGCATGGGATTTGTCTGATGCCTAACGAAGCTGTAGAAAAACCCTCGATCCGAAGATAAGGGGCGTGTCTAGAGGGCCTTCTATCTCTTCCCAATTCTGCGATCGTTCCTTACAGCGCGTTTTAAGAGGCCGATTTTTGTTTCTTCTCAAGAAAATCAAGTAGTTACAAGCTCACTATATTTGCACCAGAACCCCTTTATTGTACTTCCAGCATTCTAAAGTCCAATTTGTAGCTACCATCACTAGTCGCATACACATCA
>CBHCMF010000063.1:0-20883 GCA_965974465.1 uncultured Noviherbaspirillum sp. | reverse complement strand
GGATGTTTCTGTCGTAAGCTCAAGTCATGAATCGTCTGCGCTGCCAACTCCTTGCCGGTACCGCTCTCCCCCAGCAATAGAACCGTCGCTTCGGTTGGGGCAACGCGACTGATATGGTTGTACAGTTTCTGCATCGATGGCGCAGCGCCGAGCATCTGACCGAAATGGCCAAGTCGACGTAACTCGCTGCGCAATACACCGATTTCTTCCTTGAGATCGATAGTTCGAGGAATACGTGACAACAACGCCTTCAATCGGCGGAAGTTGATTGGCTTGGTTAAATAATCGGCGGCACCAAGACGTAGTGCCTCCACAGCGGTTTCAACACTGGCATGTCCAGTGATGAGCACAATCTCCGTCGTTGCGCGCGCCTCGATATCGTTAAATAGATCCATCCCATTACCGTCCGGCAGTTTCAGATCGATCAATACGACGTCCGGCCGTTGCCGCATAATCTGGGCCTGTGCATCGCGCACACTCCCAGCGACAGCTGTGCTGAACCCCTCTGCCGCGGTAATCTCTACCAGCGCTTCTCGCGTGTTGACATCATCGTCAACGATCAATACATGTGGCATATGCGTCGTTCTTCCGAAGATTCCAGTGGCGCTGTATTAGACACGTTCCTCGAATGCCGGGTCGATAACTATCGTCCAGCATAGATCCTTCACAGCGATTTTCCAGGCATGCTACCGTGCCTTTATTGACCCAAAACAGTGACTCACGATGTTGGGAGCGAACACATGAAAAGCGTCTATCTTCACGAGGACGACAGTGAGTAGACGCCTCAAAAATGTTGATGTGCCAGCAATTGCGCTGCTGGAACCCTATTTGAAAAGAATGGAGTTTTCACCCCGCGTTTACCTGGTTATTGATCTTATTGATGTCGTTAGGCGAAACACCTACTAGCGTCGCGGAATGCTGACTGCGCCGGAGGCCGACCGCTCCGACGCCAAATGCACAACCCAGCGAATGCCTCCCCATGAGCCAGTGATAGCCACATGCAGAGTAACAACAATCGCCTGCGCACAGTCCGTTACTTGGAGCCGGTGCCGGAACTGGAGCCACTGGTGCCGGACGATCCGGAACCCATACTGCCCGATGAACCCGATGACCCCGTAGCCCCACCGGAGCTAGAGCTGCCTGGCGATCCACTTGCACCAGAACTTTGATCGGCTCCCCGGCGTTCACAACCGGCAGCAGTCAGACTCAATGCTGCGACAACCAACAAGATCTTTGATGTGGTTTTAAGTGCATTCATTCTTGTTCCTTTCACGAAAATTAACGTTGTCTCGTACTTGACCATTTCATTTGCGATAAGTTCTTAGCCATTTCGCAAAATCGGCCGTCTCCGGAACGCAGTTTCCATGCCAACCATTTTGGAGAAATCCCCCTCGTCTTTGCGGCGAATATATTTCTTCATGCCACATAGCGCACGTAAAACTTACAGAGGCGGCGTAACGCTTACATCGTTTGCCGTCATCGAGACGGCTTCTTTGCGGACGATCAAGGTATATCGTCATCGATGGCGTTTATGTGTATTGAGCGCGACTACCGCACAAGCCTTTTCATCGGATGAACTATATTAAACACGTTCGACACCCGAACACCGAAAGACGGATATCGTGTATCGTTGGTCCGCATGAGGCACATTTCACTGCTGCGCCACGAGTGATGAAAAGTCTGTTTACATCCCAACACTGCAGTGGTGCAAGAGTATCTTCAAGACCGGGCGGAATCCCAAATGGCTCTCGATAAATCATTCAAGCAATTCGGCATTATGTGCGGCTCGTCCCCTATCATGGACCGGCTGTACCAGCAAGTGGAACGCGTCGCTGCAACCGAAGCCACCGTACTGCTTGTGGGCGAGAGTGGAACCGGAAAAGAGCTAATCGCCAATGCGATCCATCATGCCAGCGCACGCCGTACCGAGACCTTCATTGCCGTGAATTGTGGCGCCATTCCGTCACATCTGATCGAGGCCGCATTGTTCGGTCACGAGAAAGGCAGCTTTACCGGAGCGATGCGTCAGCAAATCGGTTACTTCGAGCATGCCTCGCGCGGCACCCTGTTTCTCGACGAAATCACAGAGATGCCAGTAGACATGCAGGTCAAACTGCTGCGCGTGCTCGAGTCCGGCACTTTCCTGCGCGTGGGTGGAGATGAAGAAGTAAAAGTCGATGTACGCCTGATTGCCGCGACCAATCGCGATCTGGAAACTGCAGTCAAACAAGGAAACCTGCGCGAAGACCTAATGTACCGTCTTGCTGTTTTCCCAATCCGCGTTCCGCCCTTACGTGAACGCGGCAGCGACATTGAAATGCTCGCACAACATTTTCTCCAATTGCTGAACGAAAAGGAGAGCACGCAAAAAGTTTTCTCCCGCAGCTCACTGGATGTCATCCGCTCCTATTCCTGGCCTGGCAATGTGCGCGAGTTGAAGAACGTGGTACACCGAGCGTTCATCCTTGCTACGGACACGCTCAATATCGAAGAGTACATTTCCGACCTCTCCACCAAGAAACCGACCGTACACGAAGGCTATCTGAATTTCTCTGTCGGCACACCGCTGGCAGACGCACAAAAGGAAATTATTCTAGCGACGCTGAAACACTATAGCGGCAACAAACGCCTGACCGCGGAAGCGCTCGGCATCAGTCTGAAAACGCTGTATAACCGGCTCAAGGAATATTGAAGTCCGGCCGCGTGTCGGCCGGACTTCCTCCTCATGCCTTGACCACCTCACCACCATTCGGGTGCAACACCTGTCCGGTCATATAGGATGCATCCTCTGATGCCAGAAAAACATACGACGGTGCGATTTCATCAGGCTGTCCAGCGCGTCCAAGCGGCACTTTCTCACCAAAGCCTTCGACCTCTTGTGCGTCGAAACTGGACGGAATCAACGGTGTCCACACCGGTCCTGGCGCAACTGCATTTACCAGAATACCGCGCTTGACCAACTGCTGCGATAACGAACGGGTAAAGGCAACAATTGCCCCCTTAGTCGCCGAATAATCGAGCAAATGTGCACTACCTCGGTATGCCGTCACCGACGTGGTATTGATAATGCGCGCACCCGGCTGTAAATGCGGCAATGCCGCCTTTACCGTGTAGAACATCGAAAACACATTGATGCGAAAAGTCTTCAGCAATTGCTCTTCCGTGATGTCCTCAATACTCGCTTGGGGATATTGCTGGGCGGCGTTATTGACAACGATATCCAATCGTCCAAACGATGACACGACGGTATCCACCAGCTTGTTGCAGAACTGCGCATCACCGACATCCCCAGCCACCGCCACGCATTCCTTCCCGGCTGCTTCAATATACGCTTGGGTTTCCTGTGCATCCTGATGCTCGTCGAAGTATGCAATCACGACATTGGCGCCTTCCTTCGCAAAGGCAATCGCCGCCGCACGTCCGATACCGCTGTCACCGCCTGTCACCAGTGCCACCTTGCCTTTTAGTTTTCCGCTTCCCTTGTAATTTTTCATCTCAGCTTGCGGGCGCGGGGTCATCGCTGCCTCAATTCCTGGTTGACGATCCTGATGCTGAGCTGGAATTTTCGTTTGTTCATCCTGTGTTGGCATAATTCACCTCTCCTCGCGTTGAGATCCGCAGCAATAAATCGACAATTGACTAATGCTTCTTCTGCTGCGACCGGCTCTTTCCTGCCTTCTTAAGGGAGATTGCCACCGCTTGCTTGATCGCTTTATTCTTCGACGGTGGACGACTCTTTCCAATGGTGCCGTCCTTCTCCCATTCATGAACAAGCTTCTTGATATTGCTCTTCACCACTTCCTGATTTTTTCCGCTCTTCAATGGCATGGCGCTTCTCCATTGCTTGATTTGAAAAAACCGTTCACGCCAAGAGGCGTTCTCACACATCGTTGACGTGTTCGATCAGTGCGTGTGCATAGATGAGGTAAGAGCGAGCAGGTTCTGTGCCATGCACAGCAAGGGCGTAACGGCGAAGTGCGTTAGGACGCCAACGGCTGCATTTTTGAGAATGCTTCCATCAACAAGGAAGGGTCACCAACTGATAGCTTTTTTGCGTCGGATAGCGTCTGGCGAAACGCCCGAGCCCCCGGCACGCCTGCCATCAAACCAAGCATATGGCGAGTGATGCTGTTGAGCTTCAAGCCGGTCCCATTGTTACCGTATTTAGCAAGTTGCTCTTGGATATACGGCTGCATTGCCTGCAGTATTTCCACACGCGACTTCACCGGCGCCTCGTCGCCATAGTAGCGTGCGTCAAAAGGCGCCATCAAATAAGGATTGTGGTATGCCTCGCGGCCCAGCATGACACCATCAACATGCTGTAGATGCACGTCGATTTCTTCGAGTGTCTTAATGCCGCCGTTGATGATGATTTCCAGATGCGGAAAATCACGCTTCAGGTGATAAGCATAATCAATCTTCAATGGAGGAATCTCGCGATTTTCCTTCGGACTAAGCCCTTTCAACATGGCATTGCGCGCATGCACGATAAAAGTCTCACATCCTGCTTGAGCAACGGTGCCGACAAAGTCACGTACGAAATCATACGAGGTCACATCATTAATGCCGATACGATGCTTGACGGTGACATCGATCGACACAGCGTCACGCATTGCCCTCACGCAGTCAGCCACCAATTGTGGTTCAGCCATCAAACAGGCGCCGAACGCGCCCTTCTGCACCCGCTCTGACGGACAGCCGCAATTCAGATTAATCTCGTCATACCCCCATTGTTCGCCCAGTTTCGCACTCTTAGCCAGATCCCCAGGTTCGCTCCCGCCCAACTGCAAGGCGACAGGATGCTCCTCCTGATTAAAATCAAGATGGCGCGGCACGTCACCATGCATTAGCGCGCCAGTCGTGACCATTTCAGTATATAGCCACGTATGACGTGTAATCTGCCGATGAAACATGCGGCAATGACGATCTGTCCAATCCATCATGGGTGCCACGGACAAACGACGAGAAGGCAACTTGGAGGGTTTCAACATCATGATTAAGCTTTATTGTATTAAGACACAAGTGTGCTTATTTGCACTGTCCTTGGAGACTGAATGCCGATTTAATTGAGGCGATTATCCGACGCAACGGGCGCCACTCGCATTGCGGCAAGCTCATTAAACATCAGCGCCCCCATCACCATCGCACCGCCAATCAAGGTTTCCTGCGCTGGTACCTCCCCCGCCCCAAGCCACGTCCACAGCGGGCCAAGCAACACTTCTAGCAACGCCAGCAATGAAACTTCAGGGGCAGACAGGCGCTTCATCGCCCGCACCATCAGCATGCAAGGCAAACCGAGTTGAAAGAAGCCCAGAATTGCCAGTATGCCGATATCGTGCAGCGAAGCCTGCAACGGCCACGCCAGGGGCAGCATCATCCCCGCAGAAAAAACACTCCCTAACAGCACAGCGGGAATCATATCGACGCCATGTCCTGCTCGCTTAATCGTCACAACGTTAATCGCCGCAGCAACCGGCACTGCGCCTGCGACGAGCATGCCGGTCAGATGCTGCCCGTCAATTGCGCTCATACTGTTGACGAACATCCACAGAATGCCAACCAATGCAGCAACGATCGCCATCCAAGTGCGCCGTGCGATGCTTTGCCCAAGCACTATCCAAGCGAGAAATGCTGTCAACAGGGGGGATACGCTCATCATGATCAGCGTGTTTGCCACCGTCGTCTTGGTCAGCGCAATCATGAAGCAGACAAACATCACACACCACATCATGCCGCTAATCACACCGTACTTCCCAATAGTACATACGGTGCCAACAGCGTAGCGGAGTCCCTGTTGATATATCAGCGCGCCCCCCACAAACATGCCAGAAAAAAGGCTGCGCCAGAACGTCACCTCAAAACCACGCGCAGCATCCAGATGCCGCGTGAACACACCGGCGATGCTCCAAAGCGTCGGCGCAATAATCATCAACAAGACTGCACGCTGGTGCGCCGTCAGAAGGGGCATGATGGATAGAAAAAAACGGCCCGGCACCCCTTACGGGAGACCGGGCCTCTTTTGAACAATGAACAGCGTCCGCCATGCGGACAGCCTCGGTTTACTTGCTTATGCGGCCTCGCGAGATGCCTTCTTGCGCTCATGCTCCTTCAGGAAACGCTTGCGCAGACGAATGCTCTTTGGCGTGATCTCGACCAACTCGTCGTCTTCGATAAATTCCACCGCATACTCCAGCGTCAGCTGAATTGGGGGCACCAGGCGCACCGCTTCGTCAGTGCCCGAGGCACGCACGTTAGTCAACTGTTTGCCCTTGATCGGATTGACGACCAGATCGTTATCGCGCGAGTGGATACCAATGATCATGCCTTCATAGACCGGATCGTTGTGGCTGACAAACATACGACCGCGATCCTGCAGCTTCCACAATGCATACGCCACCGCAGCACCATCGTCCTGCGAAATCAGCACGCCGTTGCGACGCCCCGCGAGTTCAGGCTTGGTCGAATCGACCGGTGAATACTCATCGAAAATATGGCTCATCAAGCCAGTACCACGCGTCAGCGTCATAAATTCGGACTGGAAGCCAATGAGACCACGAGCCGGGATGCGGTATTCGAGACGTACACGCCCCTTGCCATCCGGCTCCATGTTCTGCAAGTCGCCACGGCGACGGCCAAGTTCCTCCATTACGCCGCCCTGATGCGCATCCTCCACATCCACCGTGAGCAACTCATACGGCTCGCATTTCACGCCATCGATGTCCTTAAACACCACGCGAGGACGGGAAACCGCCAGTTCATAGCCTTCGCGACGCATGTTTTCCAGCAGAATGGTCAGGTGCAGTTCACCCCGGCCAGATACTTCGAACGTTGTATCGTCACCAGTGTCATTCACGCGAAGTGCAACGTTGGATTTCAGCTCGCGCTCGAGTCGGTCACGAATCTGGCGGCTGGTAACAAACTTCCCTTCGCGTCCCGCCAGCGGAGAGTTATTCACGAGGAAGTTCATCGTCAGCGTCGGCTCGTCCACTTTAAGCATCGGCAACGCATCCGGCGCATCCGGTGAGCAAACGGTGGTACCGATGCCGAGTTCATCGATACCATTGATCAGCACGATATCCCCTGCGGTCGCTTCATCGACCAGCACACGCTCCAAACCCTTGAATTTCAAGACTTGATTGATCCGTGCCTTGACCGGCGTAGAATCCGGGCCATTCATGATGACAACGTCTTGCAAGGCTTTCACGCGCCCGCGGCTGATACGGCCGATGCCGATCTTGCCGACATAGGACGAATAGTCCAGCGAAGAAATCTGCAGTTGCAGCGGGCCGTCAGGGTCATCCTCACGCACCGGCACGTGTTCCAACACAGCATCAAACAAAGGCTTCATGGTACCTTCGCGGACTTCCGGATCCAGGCTGGCATAGCCGTTCAGCGCCGATGCATACACAACTGGGAAATCCAACTGCTCTTCGGTCGCTCCCAGCTTGTCGAACAGCTCGAAAGTTGCATTGATCACCCAATCCGGACGCGCACCCGGACGGTCAATCTTGTTCACCACCACGATAGGCTTGAGGCCAAGTCCCAGCGCTTTGCGCGTCACGAAACGCGTCTGTGGCATTGGTCCTTCAACCGCATCGACCAGCAGCAATACCGAGTCGACCATCGACAGTACGCGCTCTACTTCACCGCCGAAGTCGGCGTGACCTGGCGTATCAACGATATTAATGTGCGTGCCTTCGTACTCGACTGCGCAGTTCTTCGCCAGAATCGTGATACCCCGCTCTTTTTCCAAATCGTTGGAATCCATCACACGTGTGTCAACCTGCTGGTTTTCACGGAAGGTGCCCGATTGCCGCAGCAACTGGTCGACAAGCGTTGTCTTGCCGTGGTCAACGTGAGCGATGATGGCGATATTGCGCAAAGCGCGTTTAGTATTTGACATGGTGGCCTAGTGCGTGATTATTGCGTAATTCGGAGAACCCAACAGTATAACATGTTGCGTTGCATGAAACAGCAAAAGTACTGAAATTTCAAAGAGTTGCGCTTTGATGCCAAAGGAAGTGCTTACTCTGAAGCCTTTTGCCGGTTTATTCGCCCAACATTGACGTGGCAATCAGCCGTTCCGGCGCCAACACCCCGTACTCCATGAGCTGCGCAGTCCCGAGCAACCGTTCATCTGTCATACGATACACACGGACCCGCCCTGGATGATGAGGGAACGCCACCTCTTCTTTACCGAGAGCCAGCCGTTGCCCATGTAGAAAACGTTGTGCCAGCGGCTCCGGCAATCTGATCGGAGGAAAACCGGAAAGCAAGGCATCCACGGGTGCCAGTAATCCTCTCCGCTCAGCGTCAGGCGTCTCAGCCAGAACGTCAAGTGTCAGGGCTTGGTCCATTGTCAACGCACCCACTTGAACACGACGCAATGCGTTCAAATGCGCACCGCAGCCCAGCGCCGCACCGATGTCCTCACCAAGTACCCGGATATAGGTTCCCTTGCTACATGTCACTCGCAGAGTGAGAAACGGCGCACGATAGTCCAGATACTCGAGTGTATGAATCGTTACGCTTCGTGCCTCGCGCTCCAGCGTCACACCGGCGCGTGCGTACTCATACAGAGGCTTGCCATCCCGCTTAAGGGCGGAATACATTGGTGGCACCTGCTCTATCGTACCGCGGAAGCGTTCCAATACGCTGTCGATCTGCTGACGCGATACATCGACCTCCACTCGCCGCGACACCTCACCTTCGGTATCGCCGGTAGTCGTGGTCACACCAAGATGCACAACGGTTTCGTAGGTTTTGTCTGCCTCCAGCAGATCTTGCGAGAACTTGGTCGCTTCACCGAAACACAAAGGCAGCAGTCCAGTCGCAAAAGGGTCAAGGGTACCAGTGTGCCCTGCCTTCTGCGCATTCAACAACCGCTTGGCCTTGATCAATGCGTCATTACTGGAATGTCCTGCCGCCTTGTCGAGCAGCAGGACACCATGAATAGGCACGCGAATTTTCTTGGGCAGAATATGCGCCATGATGAAAAAATAAATAGCGCGGACTAATCCGCAGCACCGCTCAGTCTTCAGCGTCCTGCGCGCGCGTAGCGTTGGCTTCGTCGATCAATCTAGACAGCTCGATACCACGGGCTGTCGATCTATCATGCACGAAGTGCAATTCCGGGATGGTATGAATGGTCAGACGGCGGCCGAGCTGGCCACGTATAAAGCCAGCTGCCTTGTGCAGCCCAGTCAGCGTATTCTGTACCGCCTCGTCGTTATCGACCAGCGTCGTGAAAAATACCTTCGCATGGGCGTAATCAGGCGTAACCTGCACTTCGGTAAGTGTAATCATGCCAACGCGCGGGTCTTTCAGCTCGTAAGCGATGATTTCCGCCAGATCCCGTTGAATCTGATCGGCCACCCGCACACCGCGGCCGGGAATGGATTTGCTGTGTTTAGCCATGATGATGCAACCTTGAGTCATCACAGCCCAAACAGTATCGCTCTATCCGGGCTGTGAAATCCCTATACCGCTCTAGCGGTCTACAAGGTACGTGCAACCTCCTGGACCTCAAATACCTCCAGCTGATCGCCTTCCTTGATATCGTTGTAGTTCTTCAGCGACAAACCGCATTCGAAGCCAGCCTTCACTTCCTTCACATCGTCCTTGAAGCGTTTGAGCGAATCGAGTTCGCCTGTCCACGTCACAACGTTGTTGCGCAACAGACGTACCGAAGAACCACGCTTGACCAAGCCGTCGAGCACATAGCAACCTGCAATCGAACCGACCTTGCTGACATGGAACACTTGACGAATCTCCACCAAGCCAAGCGCCTGCTCACGCTTCTCAGGCGACAGCATGCCGGACATTGCGGCCTTAATCTCATCTACCGCATCGTAAATGATGTTGTAGTAACGAATGTCGATGCCACTGGATTCCGCCAGCTTGCGTGCCGATGCGTCGGCGCGTGTATTAAAGCCGATGATGACTGCCTTCGATGCAACGGCGAGGTTAACGTCCGACTCACTAATACCACCGACAGCTGCATGCACAATTTGCACCCGCACTTCGCCGGTCGACAGTTTTTGCATTGCGTGCACAATGGCTTCTTGCGAACCTTGCACGTCGGCCTTGATGATCAACGGCAGATTCTTCACCTCGCCCTCGGCCATCTGTTCGAACATGTTTTCCAGTTTTGCCGCCTGCTGTTTCGCCAGCTTGACATCGCGGAACTTACCTTGACGGAACAGCGCAATTTCCCGCGCCTTCCGCTCGTCGGCCATTACCATCACTTCCTCACCAGCGGCCGGCACTTCGGTCAAGCCCTGAATCTCGACCGGAATCGACGGGCCGGCTTCGGCAATGGCTTTACCATTTTCGTCCAACATGGCACGAACACGGCCATACGAGGATCCTGCTAGCACGACATCGCCGCGCTTGAGCGTACCGGATTGCACCAACACCGTCGCCACCGGACCACGGCCCTTGTCGAGTTTGGCTTCAATGACCAGCCCCTTAGCCATGGCATCAACTGGCGCTTTCAGCTCCAGAACCTCGGCTTGCAACAGTACGTTTTCCAGCAGATCGTCAATACCCTGACCAGTCTTTGCAGATACCGGTATAAACGGTGATTCTCCGCCATAAGCTTCCGGCACCACCTGCTCGGCAATCAGTTCCTGCGTGACGCGTTCGGTGTTGGCGCCTTGCTTATCGATCTTGTTAATCGCAACAACAATAGGTACACCTGCAGCCTTCGCGTGGGCAATCGCCTCCTTAGTCTGCGGCATCACACCGTCGTCTGCAGCCACCACCAGAATCACGATGTCGGTCGCTTTCGCGCCACGGGCACGCATCGCAGTAAATGCTTCGTGACCTGGCGTGTCAAGGAAGGTAATGATGCCACGTGGCGTTTCGACGTGATATGCGCCGATATGCTGCGTAATGCCACCCGCCTCACCTGCAGCCACCTTGGCACGGCGAATGGAGTCCAGCAATGAGGTTTTTCCATGGTCGACGTGCCCCATAACCGTTACGACCGGTGCTCGTGGCAGTGCTTCGGCGTCCGCATGCGCTGCGCCGGATTCCTCGAGCATGGCTTCTGGATCGTCGAGCTTGGCGGCAAATGCCTTATGCCCCATTTCTTCGACCACAATCATTGCGGTTTCCTGGTCCAGCACTTGGTTGATGGTGACCATCTGCCCCAGCTTCATCAGTTGCTTGATGACTTCCGATGCCTTCACCGCCATCTTGTGTGCCAGATCCGCCACAGTAATGGTTTCCGGCACGTGTACATCCTTAACCACGGCTTCAGTCGGCACTTGGAAATTGGATTCGCGCTGCTCGTCATGCCCATGCGCGCGACGCCCCTTCGGACCGCTGCGCCAGCCCTCGCGTCCACCAGGAGTGGTAGCAGCGCCACGCGTCTTGATACCGCGCTTTTTCGCGGCATCGTCCTGCCAAGTCGACGACACGTTCGCTGACTTGATCGCTTTTTTATCTCCAACTGCCGGCTTCTTGTCGTCCTTCTTTTCCGCAACCTTCTTATCGGTTGGCTTATGGAGTGTTCCCTCGGCAGCCTTCGCTACCGGTGTGGCAGGCGCGGGCTCAGGAGCCTTGATCACCTTGCGCGGCGCGTTCATCATTGCCTTAATCTGAGCAACTTCCTCGGCCACTAATCTACGCGCACGTTCAGTTGCTGCCGCACGCTCCGCAGCCTCTTTTGCTTCCTGCAGTGCGGCCTTCTTCTTGGCCTCTTCTTCCGCAGCGCGTTTTTTCTCTTCGGCAATTGATAGCTCTGCCTTCGCAGCTTTTTCCGCCTCGATCCTCGCCGCTGCGGCACGTTCTGCCTCTTCTGCTTCGCGTATAGCCTTTGCCTTTGCCTGCGCCTCTTTCTCTGCTTCCAGCTTGGCAAGGCGCTCTTGCTTTTCTCGCAAGTCGGCTTCTTGGCGTGCAATCAACTCAGCCTGACGACGCGCCTCCTCTGCACGACGAGCCAACTCAGCCTCATCGACAGCAGGCGTAGTTGGCGCTACAGTCGACACCTCTTCAACCAACGGCTCATCACGCTTGATGAAGGTGCGTTTCTTACGCACTTCAACCTGGATCGTGCGTGATTTGCCAGTGGCATCCGCCTGCTTGATCTCCGTAGTTTCCTTGCGGGTCAACGTGATCTTCTTTTTTTCGCCGTCAGGTGAAGCACCATGTGAGCGGCGCAGATGATTCAACAGCTTATCCTTATCTTCTTTGGATAAGACATCGGACGCCGAACTTTTCTCGACGCCAGCGGCACGCAGTTGCGTCAGCAGCAAGTCCGCGGGCATCTTCAGTTCGGTGGCAAATTGGGCTACGTTGGTACTCGCCATTCAGTCCTCTTTTCTATGTGGCACGGCAAATGATGGGGGAGCGGTTCGGGTCATTGAGCCTCAACCAGCTCGCGTGCTTTGGCTTGCAATGCCCTTGCACGATCGTCGTACTTGGCATCGATAAGCCTCATCTCATCATCCGTCACATCTTCAAATTCATTCTCAATCAGTTGACGCGCGCGTTCGATCGGCAGTGCAAGAATCGAGCCGAACTCATCATAGGCGAGCCCCGCGAACGCATCCAGGGTTTTGACGCCAGCCAGACCAAGCTTGCCAGCGATAATGCGGTCGATGCCGTCGAGATTAACAAGTGCATCCTCCATCCCCTCCAAGCCTTCTTCGGAGGCGATTGCTTCAGTCACTAGAGCGTCACGCGCACGGTTGCGCAACTCGTTGACTGTATCCTCGTCGAATGCCTCGATATCCAGCATTTCTGCGATCGGTACGTAAGCAATCTCTTCCAGGCTTGAAAAGCCCTCATCAACTAAGATATCGGCCACTTCCTGATCGACGTCCAGCTTTTCCATGAACAGCGTACGAATCGCGGCAGTTTCTGCAGCCGACTTGTCCGCAGATTCTTCCGCCGTCATGATGTTGATCTGCCAACCAGTCAGTTCGGATGCAAGACGTACATTCTGGCCGCCGCGACCAATGGCGATTGCAAGATTCTCTTCATCAACCACGACGTCCATCGCATGTTTCTCTTCATCAACCACGATGGATGAAACATTCGCAGGTGCCAAGGCGCCAATCACAAACTGCGCCGGATCTTCTGACCACAGCACAATATCCACGCGTTCGCCACCGAGCTCGCCAGTCACGGCTTGCACACGCGAACCGCGCATGCCAACGCAAGTACCGATCGGATCAATGCGTTTATCGCTGGTGACAACGGCAATCTTTGCACGCACACCCGGATCGCGCGCCGCAGATTTAATCTCCAGCAGCCCCTGTTCGATTTCCGGCACTTCCAACTCGAACAGTTTCATGATGAATTCCGGCGCTGTACGCGACAGAATGACCTGAGGGCCGCGCGCATTACGATCAATGCGCAAGATATAGGCACGCACACGATCACCAACACGCAGATTTTCTTTTGGAATCATCTGGTCGCGTGGCAGGCGCGCCTCAATCTTTCCAGATTCAACAATGGCATCACCGCGTTCCATGCGCTTGATGGTGCCTGTGACAAGCGAATCACCACGCTCAAGGAAGTCGGCCAGAATCTGTTCACGTTCAGCATCGCGAATACGCTGTAATACGACTTGCTTGGTGTCCTGCGCAAAACGGCGTCCGAAATCAACAGACTCAATCGGTTCTTCAATATAGTCATCGACTTCGATATCTTGAATCTGTTCCTTTGCCTCGAACAACAATACTTCCTGATCAGGCAACTGCAAGCCCGCCTCATCCGGAACCACATGCCAGCGGCGGAAGGACTCGAATTCGCCCGTCTCACGATCAATGGAGACACGTACATCCACGTCGCCTTCGTAGCGCTTTTTAGTCGCTTGCGCAAGCGCATGCTCGAGCGCTCCGAAGACGATTTCCTTATCGACGTTTTTCTCTCGTGCCAGCGCATCGACCAACAACAATACTTCGCGACTCATGCTTTGCGACTCCTAAAGTCCACTTTCGGCACTAAGCGTGCCTTATCCACATCGGCGAGCGTAAAATCCAACATCGCCGGCCCATCTTTTCCTTCAAACTCCAGCTTGAGCGTTTCGCCTTCCGGGTCATGCAACACCCCCTGAAACGACTTGCGATTTGCAGCACCAGGCATCGGCATGCGCAACTTTACAACGGCCTCGCACCCCACGAAGCGCACGTAGTCTGCAAACTTTTTCAAGGGACGATCAAGGCCTGGAGACGACACTTCCAGCCGTTCGTAATTTGCATTTTCCACCGTCAGCACATGTGTCAATTGATGACTGACCTTTTCGCAATCCTCAACCGTAATATTTCCCTTTCCCGCCTCCTCTGGCGGGAAATCGATATAAACACGCATCAAACCATGAGCTGCTTGCTCAAAGTCAACAAGCTCATAACCAAGGCCGACGACGGTTTTTTCAATCAATTCCAGCAACCGCAAAACAATTCTCCGTAAGCACGCAAGTCCGCGCATGCATTCGCACAAAACGTTCAAGAAAAAAAAAAATGGGCATCCGCCCATCTCTTTTTATCGCCTCACCACACATAGCGACCGCCGACACCAACTTCCTACACGAGCCGACTTGCGTTAACTCTCTAATTGTAAACAATTATTTAGCGCATCGCAATGGCAAGCACGCCTCCGCCGAAAAACGAAAGCGTGAATATTCCCCAGAACAAACAATTTAGAGAATAAGAACGACCTCTAGCCACGCGAACGACGGCGACTCATGCCTTGAAAACCCAAGCCCGCCCGCTGCCCGCCACCGGCGCGGGTGCGACCGATGTCCGGAAATCCAAGCGCCGTCTGCAACGGATCCGGCTGACGCGCACGCTGCTGCCCTTGACCACCATTACCACGGGCCTGTCCACGCTTCTGCCCTTGACCCTTATCGAAGCCCGCGCCGTTGCGCTCCGACCCTTGACGCTCGCCGCGCCCCTTACTCTGATTCTGACCACCAGATTTCTCCAGGCCACTTAGCGCCATCAGATCACGTACGGCATGCTCACCCAACTCCTCCCAACGCCCACGCTTGAGGCCGCTCGGCAAAGTCATTACACCGTAGCGCGTGCGAATCAGGCGCGATACCGTTAGCCCCACCGCCTCGAACATACGACGCACTTCGCGATTACGCCCCTCACCGATAATCACGCGATACCAGCGGTTGACACCTTCGCCACCACCATCTGTGATCTTTGAGAACTGCGCCACACCATCTTCCAGCTCAACGCCGCTCAACAGCTTCTGACGCATCCCCTCTTCCAGCTCCCCTAAGGTACGCACTGCATATTCACGTTCGATACCGTAGCGCGGATGCATCAGACGATTAGCAAGATCTCCCGACGTTGTAAACAACAACAACCCTTCCGTATTGAAGTCCAATCGACCGACTGCCAACCATTTGCCTGCCTTCATCGTCGGCAAGCGGTCAAATACCGAAGGACGCCCATCCGGGTCGTTATGACTAACAATTTCACCAGCTGGCTTGTGGTAAATAAGTACGCGCGGCGGTCGCTTGGAGACTTTACGCTGAATAAGTTTGCCGTTAATACGAACCTGATCGGTCGGCAGAATACGCTGACCAATGTGCGCCGGCTCGCCATTCACAGAAACACGACCAGCAATAATCAGCTCTTCCATGTCGCGGCGAGACCCCAGCCCCGCCTCCGCCAGTACTTTATGCAACTTGGGCGCATCATCTTCCGATGTCAGATCACGGCGCACCGCCTTGACCTGCACCTGACGACCACTACGCTTATTGAGCACTCCATCGCCCACCTCTGCACGATCGAAAGCCTCGGAAGTAACAAAAGAAAAAATTTCGTCGGCATCACCACCCTTGGCACGCGACTGCTTACCACCCACGCCAGTTTGCTTGTTACGTCCCTTCTGTCCAGGCCCAGCACTTTGCCGATTCTCGCGTTTGCGACCATTGCCATTGCTGCGCTCTACGCGCTGCGGCCTTTCGTCCTCAAGCCCATCACCAGCCAACGCCTCGACCACCCGCTCAGCCGGTGCCGAGACAACTCCGGACGCCACACTATCGCCCTCAACCTGCTTGGCCTGCCTAGTACGGCGCAAACTCCGCGGCCCGCGCACCCCGCGTTTTGCCGGTTTCTTTTTACCCTCATCCCCATGATCGCTCGCGCCAGGCACCTCTCCACGAGACATCTCGCGATTCCCGTTAGTTTCGGAAGGGCTGGAGGAGTCAGTAACTATAGCCACGAGGGCATCATTGCGATTTGGCAGATTCATCATTCGCTTCTTGATTGTGCAAGCCGGATGCAACATCTTCTCGCACTTCATTCTCGGGAGCACCTTCTATAGAAGGCACCTTAACATCGAAGCCACAAGAAACAGGCTTCATAAATTCAGACTTGACTTGGAATTCAAATTCATTGTCAGCACGATCAACCGACATGGCAGCATCCACGCCCATTTCAGCATTAGCAGCACCACACTCGCTGCGAATATCAACCGATTCGAGCGAAGCACCAATCACCTCCGAAGAAATGCCAGCCTCGGTTTCCACACGCTCAACGCGCGCAACAAAATCCATTGCTTCTTGCTCTACCTCCGCTTGCATTACCCCCATTTCACCTTCAAGCGCCTGCAATTCAGGCAGCATGTCACCCTGAAGATTATCTTTGGCTACCTGCTGCAACGGAGGAAGCTGCTCCAACGAAGTCAATCCAAGGTCGTCGAGAAACTGCTTAGTGGTGGCAAACAAGGCTGGGCGCCCCGGCACATCGCGATGACCAATAGACTCAATCCAGCCACGCTCTTCCAGCATCCTGATCGTCTGCGAGTTCACGGTCACACCGCGAATCTCTTCAATATCACCACGCGTAACCGGCTGCCGATACGCAATGATCGCCAACGTTTCCAGCGTCGCGCGTGAATACTTGGGTGGCTTTTCGGGATTAAGCCGCTCCAGGTATTTTTTCATTTCTGGCCGACTCTGAAAACGCCAACCCGTTGACAAGCTAACAACCTCGATGCCCTTGCCAGCCCAATCGCTGCGCAACTCTTCCAACATAACCTTAATGGCATCAGCACTGACTCCTTCGACAGCCTCGCTCTCCACGTAGAGCTTCTTCATGTCGCTGATCGACAGAGGCTCATGCGCGCAAAGTAATGCAGTTTCGAGGACTTTCTTTGCCTCAATCGTATCCATTTTTATGCGTCTTGTTTTCTACTAACAATATGCAGAGGTTATTGTCAACGACAGACACCTAAGGATGCCGCCCGGTTAGAGAACCCGTTGATGCTATTCCGACGCCCGATTTATTGTATATGTAATGAGAGCGGGAATTGATAAGACTGTTAAAGACTTGGTTGCGGGGGCAGGATTTGAACCTGCGACCTTCGGGTTATGAGCCCGACGAGCTGCCAGACTGCTCCACCCCGCGTCTGAAGAGATGAAGTATATCCGGTATCGCGACGTAACGCAAATGCAATCGTCCATGATTCGTGCAGTGATACACTTGTGCTGATCATTTCTTAATTGAACAGATTGGCACTACGCCTGCAACTGCACCAGTCTGATAACCCATTCGCACCATTTTTCGTATGAAATACTGCTCTGAATGCGCGCATCCCGTTTCGCTATTAATTCCACCGGATGACAATCGTCCCCGCTATGTATGCGATCAATGCGGCACGATTCATTATCAAAATCCGAAAATGGTGATCGGCTCCATTCCTGTGTGGGAACAAGATGGTGAAACACGCGTTTTATTATGCAAACGTGCCATTGAACCACGCTACGGTTATTGGACCTTGCCAGCCGGTTTTATGGAAAACGAGGAGACCACTACCGAGGCAGCACTGCGCGAAACGCTCGAAGAGGCCGGAGCTCGCGTTGAATTACATGAGCTTTTCTCACTACTCAATGTACCGCACGTACACCACGTTCATCTTTTCTACCGAGCAACGCTACTGGATCTCGATTATCAGGCCGGCCCCGAAAGCCTAGAAGTCGGCCTCTTTATGGAATCTGAAATTCCATGGGATAACATCGCCTTCCCGACAGTAGGCCAGACATTAAAGTATTTCTTTACAGATTTGACGCGCGTTCGCAGTGAAGGCGGCGCCTTTGCCCTACACGCCCGCGATATCAGAAAGTCAATGCAGCAAAATTGATTGCGGAGCGACCATGATCTCATGGCTAGACGGCGACACACCGTTTCCAGATGTATCCAAGGCACTCACCGCAGCCGACGGCGCACCAGGACTCCTTGCAGCAGGAGGCAATCTGTCGCCGGCGCGCTTGCTCGACGCTTACCGACATGGCATTTTTCCATGGTTCTCCGAAGGCCAACCCATTCTCTGGTGGTGCACCGATCCGCGCATGGTGTTATTTACAGAACGCTTTTCGGTATCACAAAGCCTAAAAAAGACGTTGAAGAAAGTTCACCGAAGCACAATGACCGACCGGCGTTGGCAGATCCGCTTCGATTCCGCATTCGAGCAAGTGATGCACGCCTGTGCTGCGCCACGCAAGGAAAATGCAGGCACATGGATTTCAGAAGAAATCATCCGTGGCTACAGTGCTTTGCATCGCCGGGGATATGCACATTCGGCCGAAGTCTGGTTAGATGGTGTCTTGGTCGGCGGTGCATATGGTGTCTGCATCGGCAAAATGTTTTATGGAGAGTCAATGTTCGCGCGCGTGACGGATGCCTCAAAAATCGCCCTATCTTATTTAGTACATTTTTTGAAAGAGCAGGGGGTGCTCCTGATTGACTGTCAACAGGAAACATCGCATCTTGCATCACTCGGCGCCCACCCCATTCCGCGCACGGAATTTCTCGCACACTTGCAACAGGCAATTAAGCAGCCTTCCATCCAGATATGGCAACCGATGAATTTATTTTGACAATCCCGGAAAAAACTTCTATGCCGTCGCGCCAATCGGTGTAAATTATCGCTATCGCATTAGGCAAAACGCATATGACGCATCTTAAAGAACTGCCATTTGCCACTTTGCAGTTTTATGCTACTGCACCCTATCCTTGCAGTTACCTTGACGGACGGCAGGCTCGTTCGCAAGTGGCCACTCCCTCCCACTTGATCAATGCCGATGTCTATTCCGAACTGGTTAAGAACGGTTTTCGCCGCAGCGGCATCTTTACCTATCGACCGTACTGCGATGGCTGCCAAGCGTGCATTCCAGTGCGCGTAAAGACCCACGAATTCACGCCCAATCGCAGCCAAAGACGCGCGTGGAACCGGCATCATGAATTAACGACCTTAGTGATCACACTGGCCTATGTGCCTGAGCATTACGACCTCTATCTGCGCTATCAAGCCGCACGTCACGCGGGCGGCGGCATGGACCAAGACAGTCGAGATCAGTACGCACAATTCCTATTACAAAGCAAAGTCAACACCCGTCTCGTCGAATTTCGCGATGCGGACGGCACCTTACGCATGGTAAGTATTATCGATGTACTCAACGATGGTCTGTCCTCGGTGTACACGTTCTACGATCCCGACAGCGAAGGCGCATCCTACGGCACCTATAACATCCTATGGCAGATCGAACAAGCAAAGCGGCTCGACATGTCTTACGTCTACTTAGGATATTGGATTCAAGACAGCCCAAAAATGGCGTACAAGGCAAACTTCAAGCCTCTCGAAGCATTCACGCTGGGCAAGTGGAAAGAGTGGCATCCTAACTGCTGATATTCGGCTTGCACATCTCCGTTATTCGTTTGCAATAGTAAAATAGCGGCTTTTGCTGGCACGCCGTATCGTGCTTACTTGCGCTGTTTCCCCTATGTCCGACAAACTTCTCTACGCACTTGCACGCCCTCTGTTGTTCTCGCTCGACCCCGAAACTGCGCACAACGTGGTATTACCCTCACTTAAGCGTGCCGCCGCCTGTGGTCTAACGAAATTGGTCAGCCGCCCTCAAGCCGACCCGCGAGATGTAATGGGTATTACCTTTCCCAACCCCGTTGGCCTTGCCGCTGGCCTTGATAAGGATGGTGCGTATATCGACGGTCTCGCCTCGCTGGGGTTCGGTTTCATCGAAGTAGGTACGGTGACGCCACGCGCACAACCAGGCAACCCTCTGCCGCGCATGTTTCGTCTGCCACAGGCGAACGCCCTGATCAACCGCATGGGCTTCAACAATGGCGGCATTGATGCCTTCATCGCTAATGTCCAAGCATCGAGGTTCTTTCAAGATAAGGAAGGCATACTCGGCCTTAATATTGGCAAAAATGCCGATACGCCGATCGAGCGGGCTGCGGACGACTACCTATACTGCTTGGACAGGGTCTACCCATACGCTAGCTATGTCACCGTCAATATTTCCTCGCCGAACACCAAGAATCTGCGCCAGCTGCAAGGCGAATCCGAGCTCGATGCGCTGCTGGTGCAGCTGAAGCAAGCGCAACTTCGCCTTGCCGATCGCCATAAGCGTTATGTTCCGATTGCACTGAAAATCGCGCCCGATATCGATAGAGAACAAATCAAGACGATCGCTTCCGCCCTTCTGCGCCACAAAATGGATGGGGTCATCGCCACCAACACCACCATCACACGTGACGCTGTGAAAGACCTCCCCCATGCCGAAGAGACGGGCGGGCTTTCCGGCGCTCCAGTATTCGAGCTATCCAATATCGTCATTCGCACATTGAAAGCGGAACTAGGCGATGCTTTACCTATTATCGGTGTTGGCGGAATTCTCTCAGGTAAGAATGCACAAGAAAAAATTGAAGCAGGCGCCTCACTTGTGCAGTTATACACGGGCCTGATCTACCGTGGCCCAGCTCTTGTGAAAGAATGCGCAACAGCCCTACGCAAAACACGTTAAGGGTCTGACATGCTCCGTCATTGTGGCGGAACGCAAATGAAAGGTCACCATGGAAAAAATAATCCTGGGCAGCAGCAATCTCAAGA
>CBHCMF010000062.1:0-20931 GCA_965974465.1 uncultured Noviherbaspirillum sp. | reverse complement strand
ACGAGGTTGGAAACCCGAGCGTTCCATCGCGATGGACCACTCGGATTATTCATCGGCACCAGCAACGTTCTGCTTGCGCTAATGAATTCGGCACCAGCTGAACTGCTGCATCACCTCATTCATGCAGCACTTCAGCCTCATTTGACTACGCCTCTCTTCTACAAATCATCGTCGCGCGTCAACGATGAGGGAGGTCCTTTGCCACGCGCTCAAAAGGCGCAATGGCAGCCATAGCCAAAAAAAACGCCGACAACAAAGCCGGCGAAGGAATACTGTTTGAGAAAAACCAATAAGTTTTTCAAAGAAAAAGCCGCCTGCCCGACAAAGTCGGGGGGCAGCGGCTGAATCACAGAAGGCCGAGTCGTTCGTCTACTGTTCATTAAGTCTGGTTATCGTGCCTCGGTTTTGCAGTCTCGTTTCCGACTTACTGATGTTGAGTCGACTGCTATCTCTTCACCTGTCTCGCTTGTTCTGTACGAATTCTCTTTTTACTCAATCCCAGCTCAGTGCTCCACCGGTCTGATATTCGATGACGCGTGTCTCGAAGAAGTTGCGCTCTTTCTTCAGGTCGATCATCTCGCTCATCCACGGGAAAGGATTTTCTTCCTGCGGGAACATCGGATCAAGACCGATCTGCTGCGCACGACGATTTGCGATGAATCGCAAGTACCCTTTGAACATCGGCGCATTCAAACCAAGCACCCCACGCGGCATTGTATCCTCTGCGTAGCGATATTCCAACTCCACCGCGCGTAAAAACAACGCTTTGATCTCTTCGCGGAAGTCTGCAGTCCACAAATGCGGGTTCTCCATCTTAATGGTATTGATCAGATCGATCCCGAAATTGCAGTGCATCGATTCATCACGCAAGATGTATTGATACTGCTCTGCTGCTCCCATCATTTTGTTCTGACGACCAAGCGCGAGAATCTGGGTGAAGCCGACGTAGAAGAACAAACCTTCCATTAAGCATGCAAACACGATCAATGAGCGCAGCAGTGTCTGGTCTGCTTCCACCGTGCCGGTTTTAAATTCCGGATTGGTTAGGACATCGATGAATGGAATTAAGAACTCATCCTTGTCGCGGATCGAGGCGACCTCGTGATAGGCATTGAAGATTTCACCCTCATCCAGACCGAGCGATTCGACGATGTACTGATAAGCATGGGTATGAATTGCTTCTTCGAATGCCTGGCGCAACAGGTACTGGCGACATTCTGGTGCGGTGATATGACGATAGGTACCGAGCACGATATTGTTAGCAGCCAGCGAGTCGGCCGTCACGAAAAAGCCGAGGTTGCGCTTGACCAGACGGCGTTCGTCTTCGGTCAAGCCATTCGGGTTCTTCCACAATTCGATGTCGCGCTGCATGTTGATTTCCTGCGGCATCCAGTGGTTGGCACAACCCGCTAGATATTTATCCCACGCCCATTTGTACTTGAACGGGACTAGCTGGTTAACGTCGGTCTGGCCGTTGATGATGCGCTTATCCGCAGCATTGACGCGGCGTGACTCGCTGCCGGATACAGGGGCCTGCGGTTTGGCAACCAAGGCGGGATTCAATGCGATATCGTTGCATTGCGAGGAGCGCGGTGCCGTGGGCGTCACAGTAGCCAACGCCGGTTGTGGTTGCGGAGCTGGTGCGTTTTTTGCGGCCGGAGGTACTTCGTCATCCCAACTTAGCATGGTTGATATTCCTTACAGGTATTGTAGTTATCGTTGCGTGATGTTCAAGGTGCAGGGCGGCGCGACGGCATGTTGCCGCGCCGGCTCACCTACTAACTTATTACTGACAAGCTTCGCACTCTTCGAAGCCTGGGTCACCAGGACGCAGCATGCAAGCTGGTCCGGCAATATCCTCGGCTGGCACAGCAGCCGTCCCGGCGGCATCACCGCCGTGAGCGCCGGACGCGGACACCGCATTGAGCGCGCCTGTCTTGGTGGTCGATTTCTCAGCATGGGTAGCGCCGATGGTGCGCAAGTAGTAGGTGGTCTTCAAGCCACGCAACCAAGCTAGCTTGTAAGTTTCGTCCAGCTTCTTGCCCGAGGCCCCAGCCATATAGATGTTCAGCGATTGCGCTTGATCAATCCATTTCTGGCGGCGTGATGCTGCTTCAACCAGCCACTTCGGCTCGACTTCAAAGGCCGTAGCATAGATGTCGCGCAGATCTTGCGGAATACGATCGATCTTGGCCAAGCTGCCATCGAAGTACTTCAAATCGGCAACCATCACCTCATCCCACAATCCACGTGCCTTGAGATCGCGTACCAGGTATTCATTGATCTCGGTAAATTCGCCAGAGAGATTCGACTTTACATACAGGTTCTGGTAGGTCGGCTCAATGCAGGCTGAGACGTCGATGATGTTGGAAATCGTCGCGGTTGGCGCGATTGCCACACAGTTCGAGTTGCGCATGCCGTATTGCTTGATCCGAGCACGCAGCGAAGCCCAATCCATGGTTTCTGAAGTATCAACTTCCAGATAGTCGCCGCGTTCTTCCGCCAGCAGCTTGAGCGAGTCCTGCGGCAGGATGCCACGATCCCACAGCGAGCCATGGTAAGAACTGTAGCGACCGCGCTCTTCGGCGAGTTCGGTTGATGCCCAATAGGCATAGTAGCAAACAGCTTCCATCGAACGATCGGCAAACTCGACTGCATCCATCGATGCGTACGGGACGCGCATCATGTGCAGGCAGTCTTGGAACCCCATGATTCCCATGCCAACCGGACGGTGACGCAGATTGGAGTCACGCGCTTTCTTGACAGCGTAGTAGTTGATGTCGATCACGTTATCCAGCATGCGCATCGCGGTACGAATGGTCTTCTCCAGCTTGGCGTGGTCCAGCTGCATTTGTCCATTCTGCTCCTTCATGTGAGCAGGCAAATTGACCGAACCGAGATTGCAGACCGCAATTTCAGAATCGTTGGTGTTGAGCGTGATTTCGGTGCACAGATTGGAGCTATGAACAACGCCGACATGCTGCTGCGGGGAACGGATATTGCATGGATCCTTGAAGGTGATCCATGGGTGTCCGGTTTCAAACAGCATCGACAGCATCTTCCGCCAGAGGTCGAGCGCTTGTACCTTTTTGGACAGTTTCAGCTCGCCACGCGCTGCTTTAGCTTCGTAGTTAAGATAGGCTTCTTCAAATGCTCGGCCATATTTTTCATGCAAATCCGGCACATCGGACGGCGAGAACAGCGTCCATTCGCCCTTCTCCATCACGCGCTTCATGAACAGGTCGGGAATCCAGTTGGCCGTGTTCATGTCATGCGTACGGCGGCGGTCATCACCGGTGTTCTTGCGCAGTTCAAGAAATTCCTCGATGTCCATGTGCCAGGTTTCCAAATAGGCACAGACTGCCCCCTTGCGCTTGCCACCCTGGTTCACTGCGACGGCCGTGTCGTTCACCACTTTCAGGAATGGAACCACGCCTTGTGACTTGCCGTTAGTACCCTTGATGTGCGCACCAAGCGCACGCACTGGAGTCCAGTCGTTGCCCAGGCCACCGGCGAACTTGGCCAACAGGGCGTTCTCTTTAATGGCTTCATAGATGCCATCAAGATCATCCGACACGGTAGTCAGATAGCAGGACGAGAGCTGCGAACGTTGGGTACCGGAATTGAACAGGGTCGGCGTCGAGCTCATGAAATCAAAGCTCGACAGCAGGTTATAGAATTCGATGGAGCGCGCTTCGCGGTCAACCTCGTTGAGCGCCAAGCCCATTGCAACGCGCATGTAAAACGTCTGCGGCATCTCGATGCGAGTACCTTCGATATGCAAGAAGTAGCGGTCGTACAATGTCTGCAAGCCAAGGTAGCCGAACTGCAGATCGCGTTCCGGCTTGAGCGCATCAGCCAATTTCTTCAGATCGTACTGGGCAAGTTTGGCATCAAGCAGACCTGCGTCAATTCCCTTCTTGATGTATTTCGGGAAGTAATCAATATAGTGTTGAGGTGCATCAGCCTGGGCGACTTCCTGGCCGAACACTTCCTTGCGGATGGTGTGCATCAGCAGGCGAGCAGTAACTTTACTGTAGGCCGGGTCCTTTTCCATGAGAGCGCGGGCAGCCAAGATGGCGGACTTGTACAATTCTTCGACTGGCACGCCGTCGTACAGGTTTTTCACTGTCTCAGTCAGGATCGCTTCGGCGTTGACATGCTTTTCCAAACCGATGCAAGCAGCCGTGATCAAGTCGCGTACCTGATTAATATCAAGCGGACGGCTCTGGCCATTTTCTGTGACATGCAATTGCGGTGCGTCGAGCGGCGCCGTTGCTTGTTGCTGTGCACGCTCTTCCATCCGTTTAGCACGGTACAGTACGTAGGCTCGGGCGACATCGTGCTCGCCCGAGCGCATCAACGCCAGCTCGACCTGATCCTGAATGTCCTCTATATGGAAGGTGCCGCCGGCAGGTTGGCGACGCACCAACGCGTTGACGACATTGGAGGTCAATTGCTCGACCAGTTCACGCACGCGAGCAGAGGCAGCGCCCTGACCGCCATTCACAGCGAGGAAAGCCTTGGTTACTGCAATCGAAATTTTTGACGGTTCGAAACCAACGACTGCACCGTTACGGCGGATAACCTTGTAATCACCGAGAGTGACAGACAGGCTTGCAGTAGGGGAGGAAGTACCGGTATGGGGGGAGACCAGATTGAATTCGCTGGGGGACTTGGGAGAAACTTCTTGAGTGGTGTGCATCTAGCCTCCTTGAACTATATTGCCGGCAGCTTTGCAGCTGCTGATGGCGATTAATTTAGAACCCCCAGTCCAACTAGGGTTCACGTAATCAGCAGACGGCTACGCCTGACGTAGTGCAGACTGTTCCGGCCTGTACGCCACGCGACGCTCATCTAAAAGGGAGAGCTGTTCATGCTCACCCACGTAACAATATCTTTGTACCGAGGAACAACTTGAACAGCCCATCATAGGGATTTCGCAGAACACACTATATATAGTGTTTTTTCTACGAACAGGACTAATTCTAGTGCCAGGCTAGGGAGGATGCAATATTTTTTTTCTTGATTAGCAAGAATTTCGGTACTGAAACCCAGTTGACTTTTTCTTTAGTCGTGTGGAAAACGCAGCGTACAGGAAGTCAGCGCAAAGGGATCGTTTTGAATCAAGGACTTGTGATAATGCACCCAATCGAAGAAAGGCCCAGGGTCTGTTTTGCGTCCTGGAGCGATATGTTCATGGCCTGCAACATCAGTGAGGGAATAGCGTGCCTGCAAGGCCTGAGTCAGTGCGCTCAAGGTTTCATATTGAAGACGGTCGAACGGCTCGAAATCAGAGCCTTCCAGTTCAATGCCAATGGAGAAATCGTTGCAACGCTCGCGACCGCAAAACGAGGACACACCGGCATGCCAAGCGCGATCGTTAGCGGAGACAAACTGCATCACTTCACCATCGCGTCGGATCAGGAAATGCGCGGACACCCGCAAGGTCCGCAACTGATCAAAATAAGGGTGCGCATCACAATCGAGCCGGTTACCGAACAAATCCGCAATGAAGGGACCGCCGAACTGCCCCGGCGGCAAGCTGATATTGTGAATCACAAGCAGATTGATGATGGCGTCGACCGCACGTGCATCAAAATTGGGAGACGGCATGCGGACGACACCGTGGGCCCAACCGTCCTCACCTATGTGGAATGGACTCATGAATCTGGCTCGTGAATGGACAAACGCTGCATGCGGTAGCGAAGCTGCCGGAAGCTAATGCCGAGCAGTTCTGCTGCTTGCGTACGATTAAAATGCGTTTTGGCAAGCGCACGTCGGATAACCTCTCGCTCAACATTGTCGAGATGTTCTGGCAATGAGCGAGGCAGCTCATCCTCTACGGCGGAGCATACTCCCAGCTCGGCTGTCAGTGCCGTGACCGGGGCGACAGTAACCGCAGCTTGCTGAATCGACGGCGCAGCATCAATAGTGGCAAGTGCGGCCCCCTTCAGTGCCAGATCGGCAACTTCAATCACACCATCGTTGGCAAAGGCGAGCGCGCGCTCAAGAATGTTTTCGAGTTCTCGCACATTGCCTGGAAACGAATAAGAGCACAATGCATGCAATGCCTGTGGAGACAGTACCGCCTTGCTTTCTGATCCGCTAAGACGCTCCAGAAGTGCCTCGGCCAACAAACCGATATCATCCAAACGTTCCCGCAACGGTGGCAGGCGTAGTTCAATGACATTCAGTCGATAGAACAGGTCCTGACGAAACCGCCCTTTTTCCACGCATTCGGCGAGGTTTTGGTGAGTGGCACTGATGATACGGACATCGACAGGCTCTTCTACCGTCGCACCAAGTTTACGCACGCGCCGTTCTTGTATCGCACGCAACAGTTTCACCTGCATTGGCAACGGCAGATCCGCTACTTCGTCGAGCATCAGGGTGCCGCCGTTGGCCGCCTGAAAGAAGCCGTCACGATCATCATTGGCGCCGGTGAACGCCCCCTTGCGGTAGCCAAAAAATTCCGCCTCCATCAGTGACTCCGGAATGGCACCACAATTGACTGCGATGAATGGCTTGTCGGCCCGTGCGCTATGCGCATGAATGTCACGCGCAGCCAGTTCCTTGCCGCTGCCCGATTCACCGGAAATCGCCACTGGCGCCATGCTGCGCGCCAAACGTACGATCTGTGTGCGCAAGTCTTGCATGGCGGCTGACTGCCCGATCAGGCGCGAAACCGCAACATCAGTAGGGTTGCCGGCTGGGCCCACCCCGTTGCCGGTCTTGTGCATGCGCAGCGCCGATTGCACCATCAGCCGCAATTGATCCAATCCAACCGGCTTCGATAGATAATCAAATGCGCCAGCCTTCAGCGCCGCAACCGCATTATCAGCACTGCCGAACGCAGTAATCACCGCGATCGGTGTGTTCTTGCATGTGCTCGCTACCTCGCGCACCAATTCGATGCCCAGGCCATCTTGCAGGCGCATATCGGTCAATACCAAGGCATATTCGCTCTGGCCCAGACGCGCACGTGCAGCAGACAGGCTGTTTGCGCAATCAACGTCCAACCCCATCTTCACGAGCGTAATCTCCAACAGCTCGCGCAAATCGGCCTCATCATCAACGATCAGGATACGAGGTGCAGTCATCGCAGCAGTTCAATCATTTTTATTCAAAGCCTCAACGGTTACCCCGACACGGCAAATGTAATGACGAATCTGCCGCCTGGTTCATCCAGTCCATCGCTCGCTATATCCATCCGATATTCATAATCGAGCATTGCACCATTATTCAAACACAATTCGCGTGCCACGTAGAGTCCCAGGCCCGTCCCTTTACTGGATGTCGTGTAGAACGGCTCAAACAAGTGCGCTCTCACCTCAGGTGTGATCGGCGGTCCGTCATCCTGCACATGCAGTTCTAGCCGGCTACCCTTGAGCGACTGTGCCTGGATACGGATGCTGCCGTCACGGCCGCTTGCGTAGCGCAACGCGTTCGATAGCAAGTTGACCACAACTTCACGCAAATGCAGAGGATCAAAACGAATGTGATGTTCGCTCTTGATGTTCAACGCAATCATACCAATGGGGACAGCGTGATTTTCTCTGAACTCATCAAGCAATTCCATCAGAAACGGTGCCAGCCGCAGTGGTTCATGATGTGCCTGTGCCTTGCGTGAAAGCCTGAGTATGTCTTCAATCATCCGGTTCAAACGTACCACGTTGTCACCAACAATATTCAGCAGACGCGACTGGGTGGGATCCGTGATGTCCTCTTTCAACAGTGATGCGGCATGCGAAATGGCGGACAGCGGATTGCGCACCTCGTGAGCGATGCTGGCAGTTAGTCGTCCCATCGATGCCAGTTTCAGTTGCTGCGCCTGATTTTCGATTTCAGTCACGTCCTGTAAGAAAATGACCGTACGGTCTTCGGTCAGTCCGGACGTTTCCACTTTGGCAAAACGAAGCTTTAAATGCGCCACCAGTTCGCACCTGCCCTCATGCCTAACGCTTACGCCTTGTATCGTCGCAATGTCATGCCCAGGCTTAATCATGACAAAAGTGGAAGAATTATCTGAAAGCTTCTCTTCGGAATGCCTTACCCACTTGAAAAAGGCCTCCGCAATTGGCGCCAACGAGGGAATGTCGGTGAGTTTGTAATGCGCCTGCCCATATGCCACCGACATTCCTAGCATGCGCTCGACGGCCGGATTACCAGCAAACACTTTGGCATCACGTCCGACCACTAGAATGCCGTCACCCATGGCCGCAATCACCAGTCGGTTAATTGCTTCCTGCACCTGCAAATCGCGTCCACGCTGAGCTGCAAGGTCTTCCTGCTTAATCAGTTTAGCGGCGAGGCGGTTAATAACATAGATCGCTGCGAAAAACGCCGCGCTATACAATCCGGCACGCGACGGTGATGCATCGGCGACCGAATGTAAGAGTTGATATCCGCTTTCCGTCAACAGGATCAACGTAACGACAGACACGAAAAACAGGGCAAGAACCAGGGGCGCCAGAATGGCAGCGCCGGCTAACGGGAACAGATACAGGATCGCTAGGCCGCTTCGGGCGCCACCAGCGGCGATATACAGCATCGAAATAGCGGTGATATCGACCAGTAACTGTACCAACAATTGCAGTAGGAAGCGCTTTTGCAGGTAGACCGCCAATAGGGCAAAGCCAGCCGACAGGCCGACATAGACAATAAACGTGTGCCAGTTATCAATGAGCCCCGCTGCATTGCCTTCCTTGACCGCATTGAAACTAATGTAGAACAGCAGAACCAGAGCAATGACAATACGCGTCATGCAAAACGTCTGCAGCGTACGCCAGAAAGTTTCGCGGGTTTCCTTGAGAATTACCTGCCTCATCGACGTGCGCCTCCTCTTCGCCCCGCATTGTGTATCGGTCTTTCTAACGCGCATCGCGCCCAACGTTTTTTGATAGGCAAGCAAGCAGTCACAGCGTACGCTCGCCCGTCGTTTTCATATTGCGCCATGGTATCGCTGGTGTTCTTCGCTGCAAAATGTGATGCCGGATGGCGCAACGACTGCTTCTGACATGGGTACGTGTGTTCCGCAATGCGCGCAACAAACCATCGCCTCTCCCCCTATGCTTTCCTCCGCTCTCGGGTCGGATTGCGCAACACCGGACGGTTTCTTGCCGCGTATCAGCCAGAGGACAACCAATGCGACAAGCAGCATCCACAGCACGAGTTTCATGTCAGCCCTCGATGCAATACCACCTCCATCACAAAGCGACTGCCAACATAGGCCAGGAGCAGCATTGCGAACCCAGTCAAGGTAAAGCGTAATGCCGTTTTACCTCGCCAGCCGCGCCAAACACGGCCTGTCAACAGCACGCCAAACAGCAGCCAGGACGACATGGTAAAAATCGTCTTATGGTCCCACTTGATAGGGATACCGAACAGTTGTTCGGAGAACACGACACCAGACAGCACAGTCAAGGTCAGCAGACCAAAACCGAAGCCAATCAGGCGAAACAATAATCTTTCCATGGTCAGCAGAGCTGGCAGATGGTCGATTGCCCGCCCTAGCCAACGGCTTGGTGTATTACTTTGGCGGGTATGCAGCCGCGACTCCTGCAAAGCCATCAGCACCGCATGAAAGGCGGCAATGGTTAACGTGCTGTAGGCGAGTATGGCAATGGCGACATGCCAGGGAAACAATACGGACTTGCCCTGCAACGGCACAACGCTGCCGGGGAACAGTACAGGCAGCACCACCGTGACCGCTGCGCTCGGCAACACCAGCACACGCAAGCCGTCGAGCGAAAAATTACGATTCTCAAGCCAATACGCCGCTACCGATATCCACAAGGTCACCGATAGCATGACGGCAAAACCGATACGCAGGGAATCGGCGCCGATCATGTCGACGCCGAGCGCACCGCCATGCATCAGCCACGCGACAGCCGTCCCGATGGAGATCATCATGCGCCGGCGTGACGGCAAGGCCGCACACATGACGTAAAGCAGCGCAGCAAGAATGAAGAAGGTGTTGTACATCGCTCGGGAGTCTGGAGGATAGAGCCTGAGTTTACACCATGTACCGCTCCACTCTCATGGCATGATGCAACATCTAATCAACGGCCCGGCCGGTGCTCAACTGGTATTTTTTTAGTTTGTCGTACAGGGTTTTCTTCGGCACGCCCAGTGTTTCCGCAGTGGCAGCAACATTGCCGTCATGAGTGGTGAGTGCTTCCGCGATCAACATTCGTTCATAAGCGTCCACACGTTGTGGCAGACAATTCGCACTAGCGTTTTCTATACCGGCGGCGTTTGATGGTTCAGCCACGCCCAGCACCAGGCGATCAGCGAAATTGCGCAGTTCGCGCACATTACCCGGCCAATCACGGGCTTGCCATCTTGCCATCTGCAAGGACGTCCATGATGGTACGGGACGCTGGTAACGGATCGCCGCGCCTTGCGCGAAATGCGCAAGCAGCAGGGGAATGTCCTCGCGACGCTCGGCCAGCTGTGGCAAGTCGATGCTCACCACGCCGATACGGTAATACAAGTCTTCGCGAAAACGCCCTTCTCTGCTGAGCTGCAGCAAATCTGCCTTACTGGCAGCAATCACGCGGCAATCGATGGCAATTGGCTCGTTCCCACCCAAGCGTTCCAGCCGCCGCTCCTGCAGTACGCGCAACAGCTTGACCTGTAGCGATAGTGGCATGGTTTCGATTTCATCAAGAAACACTGTGCCGCCGTCAGCGTACTCCAGTTTGCCGATGCGACGCTTTTGCGCACTGGTAAAGGCGCCCGCTTCGTGGCCGAAGATCTCACTTTCGAATACCGATTCCGGCAAGGCCCCGCAATTAATGGCGACAAACGCCCCCTTGCGACCGCTTGTAGCATGCAGCTGGCGTGCCACGACTTCTTTGCCAGTACCGGTCTGACCGTTGATCAGGATGTCGGCATTGGTAGGTCCCACTACTCGAATCAGATCACGCACACGTTCAATCGCCGACGACTGGCCGATAAGCGCCGGCATGTCGGAATGTGAGGCCCACGCTGCTTTCAGGTGCTTGTTCTCCAGAACCAGCCGGCGTTTTTCCTGCGCACGGCGCACGGTTTCCAGCAGGCGTTCGGCGGCGAACGGCTTTTCGATGAAATCATAGGCGCCAGCCCGCATCGCTTCGACCGCCATGCTAACGTCTCCATGCCCGGTCACCACGATCACAGGCAGATCGGGGTCAAGTGCCACTACCTGCGCCAGCACTTCCAACCCGGAGCGCTTCGGGAGACGTACATCGGTCACCACCACGCCAGCAAAGCCGCGCTGTAACCAGCGCTGCGCCTCTTCTGCGCTACCACAGGCATGCACTGTGAAGCCACCGAGTTCCAGCGTCTGCGCGGTGGCCATGCGCACCGCCTGTTCGTCTTCGATCAGAATCGCTGCATTCATCGACTCATGCGCTGACAAGCTTGCCTCCCTCGTTGCAGATAGTTTCCGTTACGACTGTGGGCAGACGCACCATGAATTCCGCGCCGCCTTCTTCATGATTGCGCGCAGTCAATTGCCCGTTCATCGCCTGCACGATGGATGCGGATATTGCCAAGCCTAGCCCGAGCCCCTTACCAGAAGCCTTGGTGGTGTAAAAAGGCTCGAACAAATGTTGCGCCACCTGTTCTGGGATGCCGGGGCCGCTGTCACGAATGCGGATCACGGCTTCGCCCTCCTCGCACTCTAGAATCACGGTAACGCGGCGTGCCGCTGCCTCTTCTATAGCATCGAAGGCGTTGCGCAGCAAGTTAATCAACACCTGCTCGACGCGCACAGCGTCGCCGATCACCTCAACAGCCGCGCGCGCGTCGATCTCAAGTTCAACGCCAAGCCGTCGAATCTCACCGTCTAGCAACAAAGACGAAGCACGAATAGCCTGCGCCAGATCAACGCTGGCAAGGGTCTCGCTGCTCTTGCGTGCAAAGCCCTTGAGCTGAGAGATGATCGTTCCCATGCGAGCACTCGCCGTGCTGATCTGCGCCAGATTAGCGCTCGCCTGCTCGGCCTGACCACGGTCCAGGAAGGTGACCGCATTGTCAGCAAAGGCGCGAATTGCGGCCAGCGGTTGATTCAGTTCATGCGTAACACCGGCGGCCATCTGACCGAGCATCGCCAGCTTACCGGCCTGCACCAGCTCATTTTGCGTAGTACGCAGCAAATGCTCAGTTTCCTGTAGTGTGGCGTACTTGGCTTCTAACCGCTGATTCGCCTGTAATAACTCTTCAGTGCGCTGCGCAATACGTTGATCAAGTTCTTCGGCCGCCTTCTGCAGCGCCTTGCGCGATTCCCTGCGCTCTTCCAACCGACGTCGACGCTGATGAATTGCCCAATATGAAATCGCGGCCACCGTCAGTAGCAGGGACACCGCAAGCGCGGAGTAAGCGGCAACGCGCTTGACGCGTACCTGTGACGGAAATAGCATCAACCGCCAGCCGAGCCGCCCCACTGACTTAACGACAAATACATCGGAGTCCGCACGGTCCTTTTTCGATAGCGCGGCAATCGGCTGCACCGGGCGACCAGCGTACTGCAGAGTCGCAGCGAGATCACGCTCGTCTCGTTCCACGAGTCGGCTCAGACTGTGGTATTTCCATGCTTCCTGGTTGCTCAGAAAAACGATGCCACTGCGATCGGCAAGCGCGATTGGTTCCTCGCTACTGTACCAAGTACGTTCGAACTCAGCGAGACTAATCTTGACAGCAATTACCCCGATCGGTGCCTCCTCCTTGCGCGGCAAGTTGAGCGGGTATACCGGTTGTGCGATGAAGTACCCTGGTTCCCCGGTAGTGCTACCGATGCCATAGAAACGCCCGGCTCGATTTTCCATCGCTTCACGAAAATAGGGACGGAAACGAAAGTTCCTACCCACGAAGCTAAACGGCTGGTCCCAATTGCTGGACGCCAGTGTATTGCCTTCACGATCCATCAGGTAAATAGCGGTGACCTTAGATTGCTGCTGAATCGCCTGTAACGTCAGGTTGACACGCTGAAGGGCCTCGGGTGCCGGTCGCGCAAGCATCCCGGCTACCTCCGGATGGAAAGAAAGCGCGAACGGCAGAGTCTCGAATTTTTCCAGAGCGGATTCAAGATCTAATGCCATGATCTGCAGCTGGCGGTCGGCGGCCGCTTGGATATCGCTGCTGGCCTTACCCGCCGCGATCCAATAAACCGCATATATTAGTGTGACGGCAATGGCAGCCACCACAGCCGTCAGGCCCCATTGTCTCGCTGCTTTCATTCAGTCTGCATCGCCCTTTCGGTATCCTGGTGCTCAGCACATGCCGGTGGCAAGTATCTTACCTCCACGGCATGGCCGTTGGTCGCTTTCATTGCGTGGCGGATATCGATAGGAAAGGGTAGCAACAGAACTCAGTCCACGGTCGCCATCCGCATTTCATCGTTGTGATGGCGCTGCTGCTCCTCCATTACCAGCTGACCAAGTTCGCGCTTCAAGGCATTGAAAGCAGGTGAGGCTGGATCGCGCCCTGTAGGCAGTTCGACCATCATGTCGCGCTTGACGGTGCCGGGGCGGTAAGTCATGACGACGATGCGATCAGCGAGGTAAATCGCCTCCTCGATGCTGTGCGTCACGAAAATGATGGTTTTCTTCAGTTCTGTCCAGATACGCAGCAACTCATCCTGCAAGTTGCGACGCGTAAGCGCATCAAGTGCGCCAAAAGGCTCGTCCATCAGCATGATCGGAGAGTCCAGCGCCAGCACACGGGCAATTGCCACACGCTGGCGCATGCCGCCAGACAAATCCTTCGGAAAGCGGCTCCGGAAATCGGACAATCCGAGCTTGGTCAGCAGTTCCGCGACGCGATGCTGAATGTCAGCCTTAGTCATGCCTTTGATTTCCAATCCGAAGGCAACGTTCTGTTCCACCGTCATCCATGGAAACAACGCGTACTCCTGAAACACCATGCCGCGGTCCGGCCCCGGACCAACTACCAGCTTGCTGTCAACGGTGATACTGCCGGAAGACGGCAGCGAAAAACCGGCAATAGCGTTGAGCAACGTCGACTTGCCGCAACCTGACGGGCCGAGCAGGCAAACAAATTGTCCGTTTGGAATCTCGAGATGGATATCCTTGAGCGCGATAATTTTGCGGTCGCTGCTCTGGAAGACCTTGTTGACGTGCGAAACTTTGATCTGTGCAGTTGCCATGTCAGTTCTCCAAGCCACGGTGCCAGCGCAGCAGATGGTTATTGAGTTTATTCATACCGATGTCGATCGCCAGGCCCAACAGACCGATCGTTATCATGCCCGCGATGATCTTGTCGGACCAAAAATATTCCCGTGCTTCGAGAATGCGGAAGCCCAATCCGTTATTGACTGCGATCATTTCGGACACGATCACCACGATGAAAGCAGTACCGATACCAATGCGCACCCCTGACAAAATGTAAGGCACCGCTGCCGGCAGCATCACACGCAAGAAGATGGTGGCCTGACTAGCCCCCAAATTGCGTGCCGCACGCAAATAAATGCCATCAACATGACGTACACCGGCGATTGTATTCATCAACACGGGGAAGAAAGCACCAATCGAAATCAGGAATACCGCAGGCGGATTACCCAGCCCAAACCACAGGATGGACAGCGGAATATAGGCAATTGGTGGGATTGGACGAATTACTTGCACCAGCGGATTCATCCAGGCATAGACGCGTTTGCTGGCCCCCATCGCCAATCCCAACGGCAGCGCCAAACCAGCACCGATGGCGAAACCGAGCAATACCCGATACATGCTGCTCAAGGTGTCGCCGACCAGTTCGCCAGAGAACAGCCAGGAGAACCAGCCTCCACCGGCGTAAGGCTGGGCCGGTTCCAGGTATTCGATCCACTTCTGCACCACCGCCAGCGGTGAGGGCAGCACTTGCGGGTTAGCCCAACCAAGCGACGCCGCCCCTTGCCAAGCCGCGATTACCAGCGCAGGGACAATCACGCCCGATGCGATCTCCTTCCAATTCATTTTCGATACCATGGTCCCCTCCTTAATTGATGTTCAACCGCTTCTTAGCATCAATCAGTAGGTCGGTCTTCACCCAGTCCTTGGCCACCGGCGGCTTGGACATCTTGCCAACGCCATGTTTGCCCATTACGTCAGTCGTTACTTGAATATGTTCGGATGAGATGTCGTAGGTATACGGTGAGTTGGCGATTGCGTCGCTGAAATCTTCTTTCGTGATCTGCCCCTTGAACATGCTCTCACGCACGTACTTCTCGGCGAGTGCCTTATTGTCGATGAATGTCTTGGTCGCCTCGACGAAACAGCGCATGAATTTCTCCGCCAACGGCCGCTGTTCCTTGTAGAACTTCTCGGTCATGACCATGGTACGCACAGGCTCGCCGATCGGCGTGTCATAAGGCTTCAACACCTCGACACCAAAACCCTTATTGATCGCTTGCGAAGACTGCGGCTCGCTTTGCATGATGGCATCGAGATTCTTGCCAAGTAACGCTTGGTTGAGGTCGGCGTAGGCAAGGTAGATCACCTGCACATCCTTACCTGGCTGATCCGACATGGTCATGCCGTGCTGTGCCAGCTCGGCTGCCAGCAACACTTCGTGGATGCCCCCACGGGTGACACCCACCTTCTTACCTTTCAAATCCTTCACTGATTTAATGCCGGAATCAGTGCGCGCCACCAGTCGTGCGCCACCCTTAGCAAAGCCTGCAACGACATAAATAGGCGCGCCGTTAGCGCGTGCTGAAATCGCAGACTCCGATGCCGCAGCACCGACATCGAGTTCACCAGCAATGATCGCCTGCATGATGTCGGGCCCCTTGGCAAAAATGCGCTCCTCCACTTTGATGCCACACTTCGGCGCCATTTCCTTGATATACGACACGGCGCCGTAATGCGCAAACTTGAGATTGCCTAAGCGAACGACTTCTTCTGCATACGCAACAGACGCAAATGCAGTAAGGGCGATCAGGATACCGATGCGGCGAAGAGGAATGCTATTCATGCGTGTCTCCTTTGTAATGGTTACGGTTGCCGCCGTGTATCTGCATCCTTCATGCCAGCAGTCTCCCCTTCGATAACCAATTGATTTTGCTTGACCTACCACATTCCCAGCGGCAAACACCTGTGCGGAATTCCAGAATCTCGGCTATATCTGTGCGGGCTTTCGCTCAAAAGGAGCAGGACAGCGCTTCGGGTAAAATGAGCGCTGTTTCCGGCGCCACCACGCGCCGCCCTTGCCCCTTTCTTGACAGTTCAATACCTATGCTCGACAACCTCACCCAAAGACTGGCAAAAGTCGTCAAAACCATGCGCGGCGAAGCGCGCTTGACAGAAGCCAACACTGCCGAAATGCTGCGTGAAGTGCGCTTGGCCCTGCTGGAAGCCGACGTCGCCCTGCCCGCCGTGCGCGAATTTATTGGCCGCGTGAAGGAAAAAGCGATGGGCGAGGAGGTCATAGGCTCGCTCACCCCCGGCCAAGCCCTGGTCGGCGTGGTCCAGCGTGAGCTGGCCGCTATCATGGGAGCCGACCTCGGCCCCGAAGCCTCACAGCTCAATTTCGCCACCCAACCGCCGGCGATCATCCTGATGGCTGGTCTGCAAGGTGCCGGCAAAACTACCACCGTTGGCAAGCTGGCGAAGTACCTGCGCGAAAATTTCAAGAAAAAGGTGCTGACCGTCTCCACCGACGTCTATCGTCCTGCGGCAATCGGCCAACTCCAAACCGTCACCGAGCAGGTCGGTGCCGATTTTTTCCCCTCCACCCCGAGCGACAAGCCGGTCGACATCGCTTTAGCCGCGCTCAACTATGCAAAGAAGCACTATCACGACATCCTGCTCGTCGACACCGCTGGGCGCCTAGGCATCGATGAAGCGATGATGCAGGAAATCGCCGCACTGCATGCCGCCTTGAAGCCGATTGAGACCCTCTTCGTGGTCGATGCCATGTTAGGTCAAGATGCGATCAATACCGCCAAGGCCTTCAATGATGCGTTGCCATTGACAGGCATCGTGCTGACCAAACTCGACGGCGACGCACGCGGTGGTGCAGCGCTGTCTGTACGCCACATTACCGGCAAGCCGGTCAAATTCGCCGGCGTCGCAGAAAAACTGGATGGCCTGGAAGCCTTCGATCCGCAACGCATGGCCAACCGCATCCTCGGCATGGGCGACATTCTGGCGTTGGTCGAGGAAGCCAGAAAGGGCGTGGACATCGCCGCCGCCAAGGATTTGGCTGACAAGATCAAGGGCGGTGGAAGATTTGACTTGAATGACTTCAAGGCACAATTAAGCCAGATGAAGAAAATGGGCGGCCTATCCGGGCTATTGGATAAGCTACCGGCGCAATTTCAGCAAGCGGCAGGCAATGCCGACATGGGCCAGGCCGAGAAACAGGTACGCCGCATGGAAGGCATTATCAACGCAATGACACCGCAGGAGCGTGCCAAGCCAGAGCTGATCAAAGCCTCGCGCAAACGCCGCATCGCCGCTGGCGCTGGTGTCCAAGTGCAGGAAGTCAATCGCATGCTTTCGCAATTCGAACAAATGCAATCGGTGATGAAGAAGTTCAAAAGTGGCGGCATGATGAAAATGATGCGTAGCATGAAAGGCATGTTGCCTGGCATGCGCTAATCCTCCTGCTTGAGGTTTCTGCCGCCCCCTGCGGAGCGGCAGAAACAAGTCGTTCTCCCTCCTGCCGCAGCCGTCACCGTCAGACTACGGTATCCACAACACTGTGATCGACAGCCTATTCTTCGTATAACCCGCCAACGTCATAGCGCATTATCGCCCCCTTCTTCAGCACTTTTCTTCTATGAAGAACGCGTGGCATGAAGCAGACAGAATCGTATAAAAACGAATAAAAAACACTTGCATCCCTATGAAAACCGCACCACTATTAGCGTTGCGTGAATATGACGCATTTTCCCAACACACTTTGTGAAGGAGGCTTGAAGATGGCAACAGCCAAAAAATCCGCGGCCAAAACAGCCGCCAAGAAGCCCGCTGCGAAGAAAGCCGCAGCTAAACCCGCAGCAAAAAAAGCAGCGCCAGCCAAGAAAGCAGCACCAGCAAAAAAAGCAGCAGCTAAACCCGTAGCAAAGAAAGCAGCAAAACCTGTAGCGAAAAAGGCTGCGCCGGCAAAGAAGGTAGCCGCCAAGAAGCCGGTGGCAAAGAAAGCAGCAAAGCCAAAGACTGCACGGAAACCCAATGCAGCATTCATGAAACCGATGACCCCATCCGCCACGCTAGGCGCAGTGATCGGCGCGAATCCGCTACCACGTACCGAAGTGACCAAGAAGGTTTGGGACTACATCAAGAAGAACAAACTGCAAGACGAAGCCAACAAACGCATGATCAATGCAGACGACAAACTGAAAGCCGTGTTTGGCGGAAAGAAGCAAGTGTCGATGTTCGAAATGACGAAACTCATTTCCAATCACCTGCAATAATTTGTCTTTCCGAAGGCCAAACAAAATCGCCCGCATAGCGCGGGCGTGTTTGTTTTTGATTGAAAATAAATCTTAATAGAGCGGTTTGAGTGTGCGTGCAAGGGAGGTCGGGCCGAGAAGCGCAACCGTACGTGAGCTACGGTGTGCATCGCAGGCCCAAGATGGCCCCCTTTCACGCACAGGCAAATCGCTCTAATGCATGCCCGTCTCTTTGCATGGTCATTCCATAAGACAACCCATCACCGACATCAGCATGCCATCAATCTTTGAACTCCCATTGCTTCCAGGCTGACAGAACGGCATTCGGATATTCAGGCCGCCCCCGGCTGCCGTTATAGCGGCCAAGAGCAAGATACAAATTCCCTGCTTCCATATCCAGATAGAGCCGAAGAATAGAGCAGCCATAGCGCAGATTAGTCTGCATATGAAACAACTTCCTCCGGTCACCATCGCCGATAACACGCGTCCAGAATGGCATTACCTGCATGTACCCATGCGCACCAACCGGCGACACGGCGTATTTGCGAAATGCAGATTCCACCTGGATCAACCCCAGAACCAACGATGGATCCAATCCAGCCCGCTTGGCCTCATACCAAGCCGTTTCGAGAAATTCCAGCCGCACTTGCCTATCGGGCAGCTTTCTTTTCAGGCGCTCCGACATCTCTCCCAACCAATGCAGGTACTTAATACGCTCTTCGATATTGGCAAATTGCGGCTTGGGCGGACGGGCATCTGATATAGCGTTGGACAAGGCAACGCGCACCCCGTCCGCCAACGCTTCTTCTTTCTGATTGCCAGCGTTAGCGCTGCTGACAATCACCCAGGCCGTGAGGACGGCAAGACCGCGTACAACGGGTAACATCACGAACAAACCGACGTGCTCAAGCAGCCAGCTTGGTCTTGACGAAGTCAGCCATTTCCGACACGCCAACCGCCGTCGCTGCGGTGTCGCGACGGCCTTGGTATTCGAGCTTGCCTTCTTTCAATCCACGATCACCGATTACCACCCGGTGCGGCACCCCGATCAGCTCCCAATCGGCAAACATCACACCTGGCCGCTCACCACGGTCATCAAGGATCACGTCGATACCGGCCGCCTGCAATACTGTGTACAGCTTGTCAGTTTCAGCCTTCACCGCTTCGCTCCGATCATAGCCCATTGGACACAACACAACCTCAAAGGGCGCAATCGCCGCCGGCCAGATGATGCCCTTATCGTCAAAATTCTGCTCAATCGCTGCGCCCAGAATGCGTGTAACGCCAATGCCATAGCACCCCATCTGCATCAGTTTCGGCTTACCCGTTTCATCAAGATAGGTCGCCTTCATGTCTTCCGAATAGCGCGTGCCAAGTTGAAACACATGTCCCACTTCGATACCGCGCTGAATAGCGAGCACACCATTGCCGTCCGGTGACGGATCGCCCGCAACCACGTTGCGAAGATCGGCGACGATTGGTTCCGGCAGGTCACGCCCCCAATTCACACCAGAATAGTGGAACCCTTCTTCATTGGCGCCGCACACGAAATCACGCATGTTAGCGACGGTACGGTCTGCCACGACTTTGACAATTTTTTTGGTGCCAATCGGGCCCAGATATCCCGGCTTAGTGCCAAACCATTCAACAATTTCACCTTCGCTAGCGAAGCGATAGATACTTAGTCCGGGGATCTTGGCAACCTTGACTTCATTCAATTCATGGTCGCCACGCAACATCAGCAACCAAATTTCTTTATCCGCACCTTCCTTTTCGACAGTCAGTACAATAGATTTGACGGTTTGTGTCAGAGGCAATCCGAGCAATGCAGCCACATCCTCACATTTCTCCTTGCCAGGTGTGGGAGTCTTAGTCAGCGGCTGTGTTGCCTCACCGCGGTTCGGATACAACGCTACGGCTTCCGCCGCTTCCATATTGGCTGCGTAATCGGAATTCGGGCAATACACCAGCGCGTCTTCGCCGGTATCCGCAATCACGTGGAATTCATGCGAACCGGAACCTCCGATTGCGCCGTTATCGGCCGCTACCGCCCGGAACTGCAGGCCAAAGCGGTCGAAAATCTTCACATAAGCGTCGTACATGATCTTGTACGACTTCTGCATTCCTTCCACATCACGATCGAAGGAATAGGCATCCTTCATCGTAAATTCACGGCCGCGCATCAGACCGAAACGTGGACGGCGCTCATCACGGAATTTGGTTTGGATATGGTAAAAATTGATTGGCAACTGACGGTAGGATTTGATATCGGCACGCACAACATCCGTGATTACTTCCTCGGATGTCGGTTGGATCGCATAGTCGCGGCCGTGACGGTCCTTCACACGCATGAGCTCAGGCCCCATCTTGTCCCAGCGCCCCGTTTCCTGCCATAGTTCAGCAGGCTGCACGACCGGCATCAAAAGCTCGATGGCGCCGGCGCGATTCATCTCTTCGCGAATAATATTTTCCACTTTGCGGATCACGCGCAATCCCATCGGCATGTAGGTATAGATGCCGGAACCGAGGCGTTTGATCATCCC
>CBHCMF010000061.1:0-21232 GCA_965974465.1 uncultured Noviherbaspirillum sp. | reverse complement strand
AAGGCTTGCAGCACGACGACGGCCACAGCCATATCCTGGCATCGACCATCCCGAACTGCAGTCCGTATGACCCGACCTTCGCGCATGAAGTGGCTGTAATCATCCATGACGGCCTCAAGCGCATGGTGGAGAAGCAGGAAGATGTGTTTTACTACATCACCCTGATGAATGAGAACTACAGCCATCCTGGCTTGAAACCAGGGCAGGAGCAGGACATTCTCAAGGGGCTGTACCTGCTGCAGGAGGGGGACGAAAAATCTAAGAAACGCGTTCAATTGATGGGCTCCGGCACCATCCTGCGCGAAGCCATTGCAGCGGCGGATCTGCTGAAAAATGACTGGGGCGTTACTGCGGACATCTGGTCTGCACCGTCATTCACATTGCTGGCCCGCGATGGCCAGGATGTGGACCGCTGGAACTTGCTGCATCCGACCGAGGCACCGCGCGTTGCACATGTCACCAAGCAACTGCAAGACACAACGGGTCCGATCGTGGCGACCAGCGACTACATGCGCGCTTTCGCCGAGCAGATACGGCCGTTCATGCCGAAGGGGCGTAACTACAAGGTTCTGGGCACCGATGGTTTCGGTCGCTCCGACTCGCGTCAGAAACTGCGCGAGTTCTTCGAAGTGAATCGTTACTTTGTGACGGTTGCAGCACTCAAAGCCTTGGCGGAAGATGGCGTGATCGAGACATCAGTGGTCGCGCAGGCAATCGCCAAGTACGGCATCGATCCGAACAAGCCGAATCCGGTGACGTTGTAACTCACAATCATTCAACTCTTCGCTAGTACGCTATGGGTCCTCTCTCTCTGCGGAGGGAGGGGAAAATGGGGAGTGTGGTCGGGTCGCATTCGTTGGTCATCGGCCTCTGCACCTTCGTCCCAACCTTCCCTTGAATAAGGGAGGGAAGGCGCCAGCGAGAGAACAAGAACGGAGCTAAAAACAATGAGCGTAACGGAAGTCAAAGTCCCGGATATCGGCGATTTTAAAGAGGTGGAAGTGATCGAATTGATGGTCAAACCTGGCGACGCCATCAAGGTCGACCAGTCGCTGATCACGGTCGAGTCCGACAAGGCCAGCATGGAGATTCCCTCCAGTCACGCCGGCATCGTCAAAGATTTGAAAATCAAGGTGGGAGACAAAGTGTCTGAGGGCACATTGCTTCTGCTTCTTGAGGGCGGCGCGAATGCTGCAGCGCCTGTGGCATCGGCAGCCTCGGCCCCGGCTCCAGAAGCCGCACCGGCACCTGCAGCCGCTTCTCCGGCATCTTCAGCTGGGCCATCTACGGTGGATGTGTTGGTACCCGATATTGGTGATTTCAAGGATGTTGAAATCATCGAGCTGATGGTCAAGCCCGGCGATACAGTCAAAGTCGACCAGTCGCTGATCACGGTCGAGTCCGACAAGGCCAGCATGGAGATCCCATCCAGCCATGCGGGCGTGGTCAAGGAACTGAAGGTCAAGGTTGGTGACAAGGTATCAAAGGGGGGGCTGATCCTGACGTTGACAACAGAAGGCGCAGCACCCGTTCAGCAAGCCGCCGCCAGCGCACCACAGGCTGCCCGGACGAGCAGCGTGGTCAGCACGCCATCGCCTGCACCTGCACCTGAAGCGAAACCGTCGCCGACCGCTACGCTCGAGCCAGTACAGATCAATGGCACGAAGGCGCATGCATCGCCGTCGGTACGTAAATTCGCCCGTGAACTCGGCGTTGATCTGCGTCGTGTGCAAGGTAGTGGGCCGAAGGGACGCATTCTGCATGAAGACGTGCAAGCCTTCGTCAAGGCAGTGATGTCCGGCACAGCCGCAGCACCGTCCGCGCCAGCAGCCAAAGGCACGGGAGGCGGTCTGGACCTGCTGCCGTGGCCGTCATTGGACTTCTCCAAGTTTGGCGCCACGGAGTTGCAGCCGCTGTCGCGCATCAAGAAGATCAGCGGCCCGAATCTGCACCGCAACTGGGTGATGATCCCACACGTCACGCAATTCGATGAGGCCGATGTGACGGAGTTGGAAGAGTTCCGTAAGGACTCCAATGCCGCTATGGCGAAATCCGGCGTCAAGCTCACTATGCTGGCATTCGTGATCAAGGCCAGCGTGTCGGCGCTGAAAAAATTCCCCGCCTTCAATGCCTCGCTTGACGAGAAGGGCGAGAACCTGATTCTGAAGAAGTTCTACAACATCGGCTTCGCAGCCGATACGCCGAACGGCTTGGTCGTTCCGGTAATTAAGAATGCTGACACCAAGAGCATTTCGCAGATTGCACAGGAGATGACTGACCTCTCTGCGCAGGCACGCGAAGGGAAGCTCAAGCCAGCTGATATGCAGGGGGCGAGTTTCACGATTTCGTCGCTGGGTGGCATCGGCGGCACTGCCTTCACGCCTATCATCAATGCACCGGAAGTTGCCATTCTTGGTCTATCGAAGTCTGCGATTAAGCCAGTGTGGGACGGGAAACAGTTTGCACCGCGCCTGATGCTGCCGTTGTCATTGTCTTATGACCATCGCGTGATCGATGGGGCAATGGGGGCGCGTTTTGCCGCCTACCTGGCGGAAGTGCTGGGCGATATGCGCAAGACCTTACTGTAATCCAATAGACAGTGGGGGAACGAGGGCATCGGAAAATGCGAAAATCTTTCCCTTTTCAATGAAGTCCCTGTTCCCTTTTCTGTCTGCGGAGATGAACAATGACCACTTGCGTCGTCGTCAAAAAGAATAACGAAATCGCCATTGCATCCGATTCCCTCGTCACTTTCGGCGATACGCGTCTGTCGCACGCGTATGAAATCAACGAGAAGATTTTTCCGGTGGGTGAGTCCTATGTCACCCTGGCTGGCACGGCCGCGCATTTCCCAGTAATGCGCAAGCTGCTCACCAGCATGGGAGAAGAATGCAAACTGTGCAGCCGCGATGATGTCTTCGAGACCTTTTCGAAGGTGCACGAAATACTGAAAGACAAATACTTCCTGAACACTAAGGAAGATGAAGATGATCCGTATGAGTCATCACAGATCACCGCGCTGATTGCGAATCCGCACGGTATTTTCGGCGTGTACTCGTATCGGGAGGTATTCAGTTTCGATCGTTTTTGGGGTATCGGCAGCGGCCGGAATTTTGCCCTTGGCGCAATGTATGCAGCCTATGACGGGCCGAACAATGCGCGTGCGATTGCCGAGATCGGCGTGCAGGCGGGGGCGGAATTCGACAAGAGCACGTCGGGGCCGTTCCGCGTCTTCAGTTTTCCAATGAAGTGACGACGCACTAACAATTCTGTGGGTGGTTCTTCAGCGCGAAGTTACCCCCATCCTAACTCTTCCTCTAAAAAAGGAAGGGAACAAACGGAGCGAACGCTATGAGCTTAACGGAAGTAAAGGTCCCGGACATCGGTGACTTTAAAGACGTGGAAGTGATTGAATTGCTGGTGAAGGCCGGCGATACCATTCAGGTCGACCAATCGCTGGTGACTGTCGAATCCGACAAGGCCAGCATGGAGATCCCTTCTAGCCACGCCGGTGTAGTCAAAGAGCTGAAAGTGAAGGTCGGCGACAAGGTCTCCGAGGGCTCGCTCTTGCTCCTGCTAGAAGCATCCGAAAACGCTACCACTGCTACGCCGGCGACGGCCCCTGCACCCGTGGCAGCACCGGCTCCTGCAGCTTCGGCTCCAGCACCAGCGCCGATTGCAGCCGGCAGCTATTCTGGACAGGTTGACATCGAGTGTGACATGCTGGTCCTGGGCGCGGGCCCTGGCGGTTACTCGGCTGCTTTCCGTTCTGCGGATCTTGGTATGGCGACCGTGCTGGTCGAACGCTATTCGACCCTTGGTGGCGTGTGCTTGAACGTGGGCTGCATTCCGTCCAAGGCCTTGTTGCATGTTGCCGCTGTGATCGACGAGACGGCAGCAATGGCGGCGCATGGTGTCACTTTCGGCAAGCCTCAGATCGATATCGACAAACTGCGCGAATACAAGGAAAAAGTCATCAAAAAAATGACTACCGGCTTGTCCGGCATGGCCAAGGCGCGTAAGGTCAATGTGGTGCAGGGTGTCGGCCAGTTCGTCAGTCCGAATCATCTCGAAGTCACTACTGCTGAAGGCAGCAAGAAAACCGTGCAATTCAAGCAGGCAATCATCGCTGCTGGCTCTTCCGTCGTGAATCTGCCTTTCGTGCCCGAAGATCCGCGCATTGTCGATTCTACTGGCGCGTTGGAATTGCGCCAGGTGCCGAAAAAGATGCTGGTCATCGGCGGTGGGATCATCGGCCTGGAAATGGCGACCGTGTATTCGACCCTGGGCGCTCGCATTGACGTGGTTGAAATGATGGATGGCCTGATGCAGGGCGCCGACCGTGACTTGGTCAAGGTCTGGCAAAAATTCAACGAGAAGCGCTTCGACAAGGTCATGACCAAGACGAAGACGGTCGCAGTCGAGGCCTTAAAGGAAGGCATTAAGGTCACCTTCGAGAGCGCAGACCCGTCGGTCGCTGCGCCTGAGCCGCAGTTGTACGACATGGTACTGGTTGCCGTCGGCCGTAGCCCGAATGGCAAGAAGATTGCCGCCGACAAAGCGGGCGTCGCCGTCACTGATCGTGGTTTCATCAATGTTGACTCGCAGATGCGCACCAACGTGCCGCATATTTTCGCTATTGGTGACCTGGTCGGCCAGCCGATGTTGGCACACAAAGCAGTGCACGAGGCCCACGTCGCGGCGGAAGTCGCAGCAGGTCAGAAATCCCATTTCGATGCAGGCGTTATCCCCTCCGTCGCTTATACCGATCCGGAAGTGGCATGGGTGGGTCTCACCGAAGACGAAGCTAAGGCCAAAGGCATCAAGCTGGAGAAGGGCTTGTTCCCCTGGATGGCAAGTGGCCGTGCAACCGCGAATGGTCGTGACGAGGGCTTTACCAAGCTGCTGTTTGATGCTGAAACGCATCGCATCATCGGTGGTGGCATCGTGGGCACCCATGCGGGTGACATGATCGGTGAAATCGCCTTGGCGATTGAAATGGGTGCCGATGCGGTGGATATCGGCAAAACCATTCATCCCCATCCGACACTGGGCGAATCGATCGGTATGGCAGCGGAGGCGTTCGAAGGTGTGTGTACCGACTTGCCGCCAGCACGGAAAAAGTGAAGCGTTACATGGAAGTCAGCATCTAAGTATTGCTGGTGTTGATATTGCTGACTTCTGTATAAAGCCGGTTATAAAGATAAAGAAGGGCGCCGAGAGCGCCCTTCTTTATTGTGTTTCACATGTCCCTTTCTGGCCGATGAGTTCGAATGGCGCTCCTTGGAGGTTTTTCTCATCATGACATTTCTTATTGGCGTGGCAATGAAGATAAGTTGGATTCCCTCTCTCAGCCAAACTTATGCCTATGCGTTATTCGCTTGTTGAACGAGATCGTATCCACAGTGAACCAATAGTGCCGCTATTGAAAAGAGCGTTTTGGGTTATGTTTCGACGTTAAATTTCAAAAGGCAAAGCGATGGTTTTTATCGTTTTTAGAATTTCAGGCCAAGGCTTCGCTGTAGATCAGTTCCTTCGTAGCCATGATGTAGAGGTAAGTGCAATTTGGCGTGCTGGCGAAGCTTCGCGAACAGGGCAATTGATCGAGGATTCGGGATTTAATTTATCGCTTCCTGATTTCGACTCGTGGGCGCAAGCGCTTCCCTTTGTTCATTCATTCTTACGGGAGCAGAAGGAATTGTTTCGCGAGTTGGCCGAGCGGAAGCTTAGTATGGAGCTAGACATTGGTGTGACGGTAGGAGAGGAGAAGTCCTTTGCGCCGTCTTTGGCGTTTCCTATCGAATTTCTCTCGGATTTGACGTCTTATGGCGTGATGCTTACTGTTTCAGCTTATCCAGCGAGCGATGAAGTCTAGCTCGACGTTGGATGTAGGCGCGCAAATGACGCGCAATGATTACCCTCTTGTTAGGTCTCTTCATGTTTATCACTGACGCATCGTTTCCTTCTGACGCCATTGAATTAAAGGCTGTCATACAGGAGTATGTCGCCTGGCTCGACATGGATCTTTCGTATCGTGGGTTCGAGCAAGAGATGTCTCAGTTCGAGCAATTGTTCACGCTCCCCAATGGGCTTTTCCTTATTGCTCGCAGTGGTGGTGCCGTGGCCGGCTGCGTTGGTCTTCTGCGGCACAGCAATACAACGGCAGAGGTAAAACGGTTGTATGTAAGGAATGCCTTCCGTGGTCAACGGCTAGGGAAAAGGTTGATTGAAGCACTCATTCAGCGGGCGCAATCCCTTGGTTTCGAACGACTCATTCTTGATGCTGTTCCACAAACAATCGTAGCGCAGCAGCTATATGAGGACCTAGGCTTTCAGTTGATTGCCCCCTACTATGCCAATCCAGTGCCAGGCACGAAGTTTTATACGTTGCCGTTGCTGTCCTCCTCTGATCACGTTAGAAAATCCTAATGCCAGCCATTCGCACATTGATTGACGGCGTCACGCTCGCAACAGTATCCACAGAGGGATACAGCGTAATATCTGTCCGCGTTAGCGGTACCAGAATTGAAAAAGAGTTGGCAACCATAGAGGTAACGGGTGGCGTCTTTTCGGAAAATGAAGACTTTAAGTATCTTATATGGGCTACTGATCTTGCTCTTCAACCCAACCAAACCGTGACAGTGCAATTCTTGAGCGAGGGGAAAGAAAGTCACCCGGGAAAGACGATAGACGAGCAGTATCCGAACGAAGCCGAGTCCGATGAAGACAACTTCGAGCCGACCGCCGAAATGTTTGCGGCGCTCAGAACAATGCCGACGTTTCGAGAAACGTATGCGTTCCGTCTGGAAGCGCCGAAAGGACAGACTGTCCGCATTAGCACCAAGTCGGACGATCGTGGGTTTGCCTTCTCGGTGGTTTGGAACTCTTTTCATCCGGAGCGTGCGCAGATGTCGCTGCATAGCTACACCATTGAAAGTATGGAGGCAAGAAGCAATGGTGACTACCACGCAGAAGGTGCATTGCGGTTTGGTGATGAAGTGCATTTTGCGCTTATCGCATGATAAAACCGCGGTATGAGATGCTCCTGTAAGTTACACTTGCAGATCCCCGTATTTGCGGCGTTTCTGCTATCTCTCACATGCATATTTCAGTTTGCTATGCCGCTCTACACATACATCGTTGCTTTTAAAGGCGCAACGTATGCTGCACAAGGTAGCTACAGCAATTTTAAAGGATTCGTCTCAAGCTGGTCGGGAAGTCTCCCGCCCAATGCATTACCTGGACTTACACCCGCTTTGAGAAGTGAACTGGCGCAGAAAGCATACAGAGGTGAATTTGTAGAGGTGCCTAACCGCAAGCATGTTTGGAAAAAATCTATCGACTTGGGAGGAGAGGAATTTGTCGTCTATGCGGTGCAGACCCAAATTTAACCTGCCGCTAGGCTAGCTCCCTTAGTCTTAGAGAGACAAAAAATAGATAAGGCAACCCGCACCAACCTCGCTCTATAATTGTTGTGTTTTTTTCATTAACTCACGGAGCACAGCCTATGACACCTAAGCGTACCTTGCGCGCGATTGCCTTCGCGTTTGCCGCCGTCTTTCCCTTCACAGCGGTTACCTCTCATGCTGCAGCACCGATCACCAAGACCGTAGCACCTGGTTTTTATCACACGATGATTGGCGATATCCAAGTTACTGCGCTGTCCGATGGCACAGTAGCACTGCCTGTCGACAAGGTGATGACCAATACTACGCCGGTTGCAGTTCGTAAGCAGTTGTCCCGTCATTTCCTCAAGTCGCCGGTGGATACATCGGTTAACAGCTTTCTCGTCAACACCGGGAGCAAGCTGGTGTTGATCGATGCCGGTACCGGCGGCAGTTTCGGTCCAACAGCAGGCAAACTCGTCGATAACCTGAAGGCTGCTGGCTATCAACCCGAGCAGGTTGACGAAATTTACATCACCCATTTGCATGCCGATCATGTTGGCGGCTTGAGTATGGAGGACAAGGCGGTGTTTCCGAACGCCGTTGTGCGTGCAGATCAGCATGATGCCGATTATTGGCTGAACCCAGCCAATATGGATAAGGTACCGGATGAGGATAAGGGGTTCTTCAAGGCCGCGATGGCTGCGCTCGAACCGTATGTCAAAGCCGGTCGTTTTAAGCCATTCAACGGTAATACCGACCTGGTACCCGGCGTGAGTGCTATCGCCGCATATGGGCACACGCCCGGTCACACAATTTACCGCGTCGAGAGCAAGGGCCAGAAGCTGATGTTGTGGGGAGACTTGATGCATGTAGCTGCTGTACAGTTTGAGCATCCCGAGGTGACTGTCAAGTTCGATACCGACAGCAAGGCCGCCGCTGCTGCGCGCAAGAAAGCTTATGCCGAGGCCGCACGTCGAGGTTACATGATCGGCGCTGCGCACCTAGCTTATCCCGGCCTCGGCTACATCCGCACCGAGAAAAAAGCCTATGTGTTCGAGCCGGTAAATTATGCGCCAATGCAATGACTTGAGAGTGTGCGTGGCAGCAGGGAGGAGAACGTTAAAGAGACATGATGAGGCACTACCTCCCTGACGCGCTGCAGCAGATAGAGCGATTTTCTGGGCATGAAAGGGGGCCATCTCGGGCCTGCGATGCTCACCGTAGCTCACGTACGGTTGCGCTTCTCGGCTCGACCTGACCTCCCTTTCACGCACAAACAAACCGCTCTGATATGTAGAGATGAAAATAGATAAGGCGACCCACGAGCTGCTCGTTCGCGCTGATATAAAAGGGGCTTGGGAACATCCTCCCGGCGCGGATTGGAGAAGTGCAATGGCGGAAATTGAGTGTGCCAAGGTAGCTTTGGAAAATATCCTCAGATGTGATCTTCACCTAGATAAAGACGTTCAGGATGCCTCGTTCTTGGCCGATCTTGGCGTGCTTGTTCAGCAAACGACAGAGACCGGATCAACCTACTTTTCATACGACATTTGCTATCGATTCTCATGGTTCTCTAAGTTATTCACGATATATGGCAATCGTTGGGAAGAATATGAGATTGAGAAGGCGAGAGGTCTGTTACATGACCATGGATTTAGCTACGTTTCTGAAGAAGATCTCCAGGCGCCTTATGATGGGCTGAATCAACCTTATGAGAAGGGGCTAACGTGGTGGGCGCGGTTTTTCGATTATCTGTAATAAGTTGAGAAATACGATTGACGCAGTGAAGAGGCCGCACTTTTACATCAGCTTGTGGGGCTGCAGTTGTATACAGTTTTTCTTCAGATGCCTTCCGTTACGAGGGAAGCGCATTATTAAGTATGCTGACCAATTTGCTCTGATGCACCTTGGCCAGCAAGTATTAGTCTGAGCTTGCAATCCTCACGCCGCTGCCCTTGCAGAGCTACGACGCCACATCACTAACTCCGCAATCGTCAATAGTGGTAGATCATAGCGAGCAGCAAATTGATCAATATCCTTACCACGCATCATCGATCCATCTGGATTCATAAGCTCGCATAGCACCGCAGCGGGTTTTAATCCTGCTAGCACGGCGAGCTCAACCGCGCCCTCCGTGTGCCCTTGACGGGCTAGCACGCCACCTGGTGCGGCTCGCAATGGAAATACATGGCCAGGCCGTACTAAATCTTCAGGGCGGGCATTGTCGGCAATGGCAGCGTTGATTGTTCGCACACGATCCGCCGCAGAAACACCAGTGGTAACACCATGGCGTGCCTCAATAGACACCGTGAATGCTGTGCCGTGACGGCTTTCGTTCTGTGAGACCATGGGGGGAAGCGCGAGGCTGTGTAACTTCTCATCCGTCAGGCAGAGGCACACAATGCCACTGCACTCACGTATTAGCATCGCCATTGTTTCAACTGTGAGCTTTTCGGCTGCGACGATGAGATCGGCTTCGTTTTCTCGATCGAAGTCATCCATCAATATAACGGGGCGACCATCGCGCATGGCCTCAAGCGCTTGCGCAAGACGCTCGTGACTATGGGGAAGAGGGGACTGCGTAGGGAATAGATTGTTTTTTGACATAGAAACGCTCCACACAATATATTGGCGAAAACGTTTCAGGGCACGCAAATAGACACATCCCCATGCCGCTCACGCAGTATGGGGAATAGGGCTATAGGCACATCTTCTTTCATCCGGACTATGACCGTCGGCCCTGGAATCGCACCAGATCTGCTGACCTTGCTTGCGCAAGCGCTCGCGGGCTTGACTACTGTATAGGTAGTTTTACCGCCGGTGGGGAATTGCACCCCGCCCTGAAGACGCACTGAGATAGGACAGAGAAGTCCTGCCTAAATTCTAACATCGCTGCGCCACTTCTATTTAACGGCTGCCTTGGCGGGCACCAGCGCCGTGGGCGCTCTTATTGATAAGATCGTCCTATGTATGCGAAGAACGTCCATGATGCTGTTTTCGCAGTGCGTCAGGGCTCTCACCAAAGCGTTCGTGAAAGATCTTGCAGAGATAACTGACATCTCCCATGCCGATCTCGTCAGCTAAACAGGCTAAGCTATGGCCCGAGTTCAGCAAACGCCATCGGACATGCTGTAATCGCATCTCCTTCCAATAGTCATGCACGGTCTGTCCAAAATTTTCCTTAAACAAGCGGTCGAGCTGCCGACGGCTGACGCCGAGTAGAGAGGCGAGCTCTTCAGTAGTTTTTTTCTCTGCGAGCAGATTACGCATCAAACCGATGGCACGCCCTACATGCCGGCCTGCATTGACTTCTTCTTCGAGTGATGTGAGACGATGCAGTTGGCTTCTGGGGGCATCCACCAGCATGTCTGCCAGTCCTTTCAGCGCACGTGCGCGTCCACAGTGTCGTGCCAGTAATTCGACGGCTAAATCAATAGCTGCGCCGCCACCTGCACAACTGATACGTGTTTTATCGAAGCAGTAAATCTGTTCGGTTCGGATGTCGATACGAGGAAAGGCGGTTCGAAATTCTTGCACATGCCGCCAGTGCATAGCGACTTTGTGGCCAGTAAGGAGACCACATGCCGCTAACAAAAAACAAGCGTTATCGATGCTAACCAGTGTCACCCTCTGGTTAACTGCTTGTCGCAGTACGCCGGCATATTCAGACGCTAACGCTTGTGTCCGACGCGCAGTTCTACTGCCGAACACGACTAAATAGTCGTAGTCCGCCATGCGTATTTCATTGGGGGTGACTTGCACCTCGATAGCAACGCCGCTACTGGAGACAATACGTTCATGGGTCAGACCGAGGATTTGCCAGGTGCAATAACGTTGTTGGCTATAGTCTTCCTCGTCCGCAGAGAAGCGCAGTTTGTCGACAAAACCACCGAACGGCAGCATCGTGAATTCAGGCAGCGGCAACAGGAGAAAGCGCACGTCAGGCATCACAGTCCCTTGTGGGTTGGGGCTTTTGCCGGTCTTCGCTGGAGCAATTTTAGGCATAGGAGGAGAGGTGGGTGAGTCCAACTATTCCCATATTATGTCTAAAAATCACCATGATTTTGTATTGATGCTGGCTACACTGGCCAGTATTCGAGGAGAACAATCATGGCATGGCAGACTTGGCTTATTTATCTGGCAGCGGTTGTCGGATTGTCGTTGACACCTGGTCCCAACGGCATGTTGGCGTTAACGCACGGCGCACTCTATGGGTATAGGAAAGCGCTTTACACTATTAGCGGGGGTATCACGGGGTTTATCTTTCTGATTGCGTTATCGATGCTAGGCATCGGCACGTTGCTGCAAGCTTCATCCAATGTCCTGACCATACTCAAATGGATAGGGGGGGCTTATCTGGTCTGGTTAGGTTGGCAATTATGGCGTAGCCCTGTATTGCCTCTGGCGGCTGTCGGACAGCCTCATCATCTCACTGGGCTGATCTTGTTCCGACAAGGGCTGCTCTCTGCGGTATCTAATCCCAAAGTATTGCTGTTCTACGGTGCGTTTTTGCCGCAGTTTATTGCGCCGGGACGTGATCTGTTACCGCAATTTTTTGTCATGGCGGCAAGCTTTGCCGTCATTGAATTTTTGGTGGAGAGCATGTTGGCGCGGCTTGCCCACCATATCCGTCCCCGGCTAGCGCGTGGCGGAAGGCGCTTCAATCAGCTTTGCGGTGGATTGTTTGCCGTGATGGGGACAGCTTTGCCAATGACGTGTTGAGAAATGACCGGCACGGTGTGCCGGTCGGAGAATGGATTAGCGACCGAGCTGAGTCAACACATCCGACAGCATCGAAATCATTTGGTCGATTTCTTCCGTTGTGACGTTAAGGGCTGGCATGAAACGCAGCAGGTCAGGACGCGGTGAGTTGAGCAGCAGGCCGACCGGCGCCAAATTGCGCGCAGTTTCAACGATCTGCGGGCCGATGTCTTGACCCAGCTTGAGCGCACGCAGCAGGCCTTCGCCGCGCTCTCCTTCGAGGCCATGCTTCTCACACAGCTTCAGCAATTCAGCGCGCAGGTAGGCGCCTTTTTCCTTCACCGATTGCAAGAAGCCGGGCTTGAGCAATTCATTCAGCACAGCTACGCCGACGGCAGTCATGAGCGGATTGCCGTTGTAGGTACCGCCCTGTTCGCCGGCCTCAAAGCAGGCGATTTCTTCGCGTGCCAGCAGTGCCGCGAGCGGGACGCCACCGCCGATACCTTTGCCTAGCGTCATGATGTCCGGCACGACGTCCGAGAGTTGGTAGGCGAACAGCTCGCCAGTACGGCCCATGCCAGCTTGGACTTCATCGACGATCAGCAGCATATTGTGTTGTTTGGTGAGCGCGCGTAGTGCTTGCATAAATTCGCGGGTAGCGGGAATCACCCCGCTTTCGCCTTGCACCGGTTCCAGCATCACCGCCACTGTCTTGTTGGTAATTACCTTCTCGACGCTGGCGATGTCATTCAGTTCAGCCCTCAGAAAACCCGGCACTTGGGGCGCGAACATCGTGTCCCAGCCGGTCTTGCCGCTGGCTGACATGGTGGCCAAGGTGCGGCCGTGGAAACCATGGTTGAAGGTAATAATTTCATAGCGGCTTTCACCAGCGGCATTCTTGTTGAGCTTGCCCCATTTGCGCGCCAGCTTGATTGCACCTTCGTTGGCTTCTGCACCGCTGTTGGCGAAGAAGACACGGTCGAAGCAAGAATTCTTGGTCAGCAAGGATGCCAGCACAATAGAGGGCTCGTTGTAGAAGGCTGGGGAGGGATTGATCAGCTTTCCCACCTGCTTGTTCACAGCTTCGACGATGCATTGCGGCGAATGGCCGAGACAGTTGACCGCCCAGCCTTGCAGGTAGTCGAGATAGCGTTTGCCGTGATTGTCCGTCAGCCACATGCCTCGGCCTTCGGTGAACACGAGCGATGGCCGGTTGGTGATATGCATGAGGGCGTTGACGTCGTACTGGCTAAATTCCATCTCAAACTCCTGATTGGACAAAAAATAAAAAATCAAAAAAAAAGCCACAGGGTGTGGCCTGTGGCTTGGTGAGCATCAAACGCTTACATGCACGGCTTCCCTGGCTGAGGTAGCAAGGGGCGGCGTCGCAAGAGTTTGGCGGTCGTTTTCATGGGGCCAATATTATGATGTTTTCCGCAATGCGTCAAAAACTATTTTGTTGTCAAATTGGCAGCGAGATCCGCTTCGGACGTAAATGCATCCGCATAGAACTCTTCCTCCGGCAACCCGCATTGCGCCACAAAGTCACGCTTTGCCGAATCGACCATGACGGGCGCGCCACAGGCATACACCTGATATCCTGACAGGTCCGGCAGATCCTCCATGACTGCACGATGCACGAAACCGGTACGGCCGGTCCACGCGTCTTCCGGCAAGGCATCGGAGATCACCGGCACGTACTTGAAGTGAGGCACGGTACGCGCCCATTCTTCGCATAGCGCATGCATGTACAAATCCTTGGGCCGGCGTCCACCCCAATACAGCACCATCGGGCGATTGCTCTTCTGGTGGATCGCGTGTTCGATGATGGCCTTGATCGGCGCGAAACCGGTGCCGGATGCTAGCAGCACCATTGGCTTGTCCGAATCTTCACGCAGGAAGAATGTGCCGAGTGGCCCTTCGAAGCGCAGAATGTCACGCTCCTTCATGTTGTTGAACACATGGTCGGTGAACACGCCACCGGGCATGTGGCGAATGTGCAGGGTCAGATGTTCATCCGAGTGCGGTGCGTTCGCCATGCTGTAGCTGCGGCGTTTGCCATCCTTCAACATGAATTCGACGTATTGGCCGGCTTTGTATTGCAAGCGTTCATTGGCTGGCAATTGCAACGAGATGACGATCACGTCGTCGGCGACCCGATCCAGTCTGGCAACGCGGACTGGCAGCTTCTTGATCGGGAATTCTCCCACGCCCAGCACTTCACGCGCTTCGATCACGATGTCGGAATGTGGGGTTGCACAGCAGAACAGCGATAAACCTTTTTCTTCTTCTGCAGCTGACAAGGCTCTTTCCTGATGGACGCCGTGCGTTACCGAACCGTCAAGCAGCTTGCCCTTGCAGGAGCCGCAGGCGCCATTCTTGCAGCCGTAAGGCAGGCCGACGCCTGCACGAATTGCTGCGCTCAGGACGGTCTCGCCGTCTTCGCAGGTGAATTGCCGACCACTCGGCTGAACTGTTACTTGGAAAGTCATACAATCCCGAAGATGAAAAATAACAAAACCAATGAGGCAAGGAAGCTGAAACGGCCTCGTTTGCTGATACTAGGCTGCGGCGATGTTGGCATGCGTCTACTGCCACTGCTCATGGATCGCTTCCGCGTTTTTGCAGTGACCAGTCAGCCCTCCCGGCAAGAAGAATTGCGTGCTGCTGGGGCTATTCCTATCATTGCCGACCTGGACCAACCTGCCAGCTTAGCGCGCTTGGCCCGCCTCGCGACTATGATCGTGCATCTTGTGCCGCCGCCGTCCGAGGGGCTAAAAGACCGCCGCTCCCGAAATTTGACCGCCATTTTACCCGACCACGCGACACTCGTTTATGTCAGTACCACTGGCGTGTACGGGGATTGCGGCGGCATGCTGGTTAACGAAACGCGCCCCGTCAATCCGCAAAACGCGCGCGCCAAGCGCCGCGTTGATGCAGAACAGGTGTTGCGGGCGTGGGCTAAACGCAGCAGAGCGCGTTTAGCCATTCTGCGTGTTCCTGGTATCTATGCAGCGGATCGTCTGCCGATCGAGCGGCTGAAAAAAGGAACACCCGCTTTACGGCAGGAGGACGACGTCTATACCAACCACATCCATGCTGATGATTTGGCACGGATCATCAAAACGGCATTGTTCCATGCGCAATCTTGCCGCATTTACCATGCGGTGGACGATTCCGACATGAAAATGGCGGATTACTTCGATGCTGTAGCCGATCATGCAGGATTACCCCGTCCGCCCCGCCTACCGCGCAAAGTATTACGCTCGCTGGTGTCTCCAATGTTGCTGTCTTTTATGTCTGAATCACGGCGACTTTCGAATGCGCGGATGAAGACAGAACTTGGTGTCCGTTTGCAATATTCACGGGTACATGAGGCTCTCGACCGTTTGTTTCCCCATCCTTGATTTTCGCGGCTTGACCTTCCCATGATGGCAGGGTTGATAATGTATTTATGCTGAATTGATAAGGATCTCATCGTGGGTAGCGCTCTTCCATTGACCATGCCGGCAGGAACGCGTGCGTTCAAAGTTGATATCGGAGGCATGAGCTGCGCGTCATGCGTGGCGCGTATCGAAAAATCATTACGTGGCATTCCTGGGGTGTTGAATGCCGACGTCAACCTCGGTATGGAAAGTGCCCATCTGATTGCTGAACGCACCGTCGATTTCAATCAAGTGCAGCAGGCGATTGAAAAAGCCGGTTATCACATTGCTACCCAGGACATCGATCTCGACATCGAGGGCATGCGCTGCGCCTCCTGTGTCGGTCGCGTGGAGAAGGCCTTGCGCAAGGTTGACGGCGTGCTCGACGCCAACGTGAACTTGGCAACCGAGCGCGCGCATGTACGTGTCGGTGCTGGTCTGCAGGCGGATGCCCTCATTAAAGCCATCGAAGCAGCGGGCTATCAGGCGCGCTTGCACCGCGCGTCACCGACAGCAATACCGCAGATGCAGGCTATCGACACAGGATGGCTACCAGTAATCCTTGCGGCAGCATTATCACTACCACTGGCAATGCCGATGATGCTGGAGCTGTTCGGCAAACATTGGATGCTGCCGGCCTGGCTGCAGCTTGCCTTAGCGACGCCAGTGCAGTTCTGGCTTGGGGCGCGTTTCTACCGTGCCGGTTGGAAGGCCATCAAAGCTGGTTCGGGAAACATGGATTTGTTAGTGGCATTGGGCACCAGTGCCGCATACGGTCTTAGTGTGTATCAATTGCTTGTGCACGGTGCTGATAGCATGCCGCATTTGTATTTTGAAGCGGCTGCCGTGGTCATCACGCTGGTGCTGCTTGGCAAATGGCTGGAGGCGCGTGCCAAGCGGCAGACAACAGCCGCGATACGTGCGTTGCAAGTGCTGCGGCCGGAGGTTGCCCGTGTGCGTCGCGCGGGTGCCGAGGTGGACATGCCGATTGACCAAGTCAGAACGGGGGATTTGGTCATTATCCGCCCTGGCGAACGTGTCGCCGTTGATGGCGTAGTAATCGAGGGTAGGAGCCATGTCGACGAGTCGCTCATCACCGGAGAAAGTTTGCCAGTGGCAAAACAAGTGGGGGATCCGATGACTGGCGGTTCCATCAATGCGGAAGGATTACTTGTCGTGCGTACTTCGGCGGTCGGTGCTGAAACCACGCTATCGCGCATCATTCGTATGGTCGAGAACGCGCAATCGGTAAAAGCGCCCATCCAGCATCTGGTCGACAAAGTAAGTGCCGTATTTGTTCCAGTCGTGCTGGTGGTGGCGTGCGCGGCCTTGTTGGCATGGTGGCTGACAACAGGGAATATAGAACAGTCGATCATCAACGCTGTCGCCGTGCTGGTGATCGCATGCCCTTGTGCGCTCGGCTTGGCAACGCCAGCAGCGATCATGGTGGGAACAGGAGTGGGTGCCAGCCATGGCATTTTGATCAAGGATGCGGAAGCTTTAGAAATCGCCCATTCAATTACCACCGTTGTATTCGACAAGACAGGCACCCTGACGCAGGGAAAACCGACGTTAACTGAAGCGCTACCACACGGGATCGACCGGCAAGAACTGATGCGCCTCGCCGCATCGATCCAATACGGCAGCGAGCATCCTCTGGCGCAAGCGGTCGTCAACGCGGCCAAAGAAGAGGGCATCGCATTGTCAAGCGCGGAAAACGTCACGGCATTGCCTGGACGCGGTTTGCTTGCAACGGTAGATGGCCGTCGTTTGCACTTAGGCAGTATCCGCCTAATGCAGGAACTTGACATCGATCTGGGGCCACTCGCACAACAGGCTGTGGCGCTGGAACAGAAGGGCAATACGATCTCTTGGCTGGCGTCTATAGAAGGGCGTACCTTGCTCGGCATGCTCGCTTTCGGTGATCAAATCAAGCCTTCCGCCCGGCAAGCCGTTGAACGCCTACATGCGCTGGGCGTGAAGACGGTTCTACTGACTGGTGATAACCAAGGCAGTGCCACCGCAGTAGGCAATGCCTTAAAAATTGATCAGGTGGTGGCAGAAATCCTTCCCGCAGACAAGGCGGAAAAGATCGCCGCTCTGAAAGGTAATGGGCAGGTAGTGGCAATGGTTGGTGATGGCATCAACGATGCACCTGCGCTGGCTGCAGCCGACGTCGGCATTGCGATGGCAACCGGCACTGATGTTGCGATGCATGCAGCAGGCATCACGCTGATGCGCGGCGATCCCGCCCTAGTTGCTGACGCCATTGACATCTCACGACGCACCTACAGCAAAATCCGCCAGAACCTGTTCTGGGCATTCATTTACAACCTAGTTGGTATTCCACTGGCGGCATTTGGCATGCTTAACCCGGTCGTGGCCGGCGCAGCAATGGCATTCAGCTCTGTGAGCGTAATCAGCAATGCTTTGTTGTTGACGCGGTGGAAGAGCAAGGAGGCATCATGAACATCGGTGAGGCGTCAAAAGCATCTGGCGTATCCGCCAAGATGATTCGTTATTACGAGAGCGTGCACCTGATCAAAGCCGGTCGCCGCACGGAGGCGGGATATCGTATCTACGGCGATAGCGACGTACATACACTGCGCTTCATCAAGCGCGCACGCTCGCTTGGTTTTTCACTTGAGCAGATCAAGAACTTACTCTCACTATGGCAGGACCCCGGCCGCGCCAGCGCCGACGTTAAGGCCATCGCGCAATCGCATGTCGCGGAATTGCAGCAACGGATACAGGAATTGACGGAAATGCGAGACACATTACGTCATTTGGCGGAGGCGTGTTCTGGTGATCATCGCCCGGATTGTCCGATTCTGCACAGTCTTGCGGCACCATCCGAGCATGACTGTTGTGCATGATAATGCGCGCAGGCCAACCGATTGGCTGACGCGTCGGTAGGTCAGGCGGTCGTGCTGCCGAGGACAGGATATCCGGCATCGGAGATGGCGGACCTGATATCGTCCAGTTTCGCTGATGAGGTCACGCGGACCTTTTGCTGCGTTAGATCAACATCGACTTTCGCCGATGCATCGACACCCTGTACCGATCGCGTTACAGCGCTGACACAATGGCCGCAACTCATTCCTTCGACTTGCAGTTCATACATGATGCTGGCTCCTGAGGCTGTAAAAATTCAACTGTAAATCTTTCCATGATGGGAAGGTCAAGTGGAGCATATCTCTTTTTAATGGACATGCCTCACGGCTTTCTTTGCGTTGTAATAGCGATTATGGGCCAATGCGCTCACTCCCAGGCCGTATGGGCCTTGCAGGCAGTGATCAAAGCCAAAAGTGGATCACTATGATACATGGCAGGACTGGATCGAGGAGGAGGTGCTACGAGTCCCCGGATAGTGGGAACGCGGCATCGCAAAATGGTGACGACATGGCTGAAATAGGGTGTCTGCAGCTAAAATTTGGCCGCATGAAATCCGCAATTTTTGGTCTCGCCATCTCCCTGTCACTTTTCGTGTTTGCACAATCGACAAGCGCTAATCCTGTGGTTGTCTACGGTGAGGATCTGCAAAATGACTCCGGCGTAAAAGCGTTACGAGAGAAACTCGAAGCGCTTGGTGCCTCTCGATACAGTAATTTTCCTTATGTGACCCAAGTCGGTGGGCATACGTTTGTCTACTTCTCTCATCTGAAAATAGGCCGGCATGGGGGCGGAGCGATTCCGGTTATTGCCATTAGAAGACAGAATGCCGACCGATGGCTTTTGGAAACACTCTTTGAGCCGAACGGCAAAACTAATACTGCGTTCCTCGATGTCGTGAAGGATCTAGGCGTTACCAAGGTCAAGCCCATTTTTCTGCGTGAGTATGTTGTCTTCGGCTATCCCAACATCCAGCTCCAAAAGCTGACGGTACCAGAGGGCAATCTTCGTCCTTGGGGCCAAGTGCAATATGTCGCTGACGAATCAAAATATATAAGAACAGCCTATAACGACGGAGCAAGCTGGCTGGTGGAAAGTGATCAATTCTTAGGCCCATGGGTAGTGCGGCGGAGCCACGCAGGAAGCCGCTGTGCGCCAATTGCGAAACAAGAAGGACTTGATTTCTCAGAGGCTGCAGTCGCTCAGGTTCGGCGAGGTCATTGGATTGCTCTTATTCGGGAGGATTCGGGGGCGGCAAAGAAACAACGCGCCCTGTATCAGGCGGAAAGTTTTGATAAGGGATGTACGTGGACCACACCCACAAAGATTGGGGACGGTACTCAGCCAAATATCATCCGGATTGATGTTGGCAAGACAGAACACAGACTCGTGATGTGTGTGGGCGACCGTACTCCGCTTGGCATGACTGCCGATCTCGGGATTCAGTGTCGCGTCAGCTCGAATCTTGCCAGCATTAGTGAAGCGCGACCTGTACGTTGGGGGCCTGCGCGCATGATATTCCGTGCAGTTTCATCTGGCGATCTAGGTCAACCACAGTCTATTCAGGGCGACCCGGAAACTATCGACACGTACTTTTACGCTGACCGTGGGAAAGGTACCGCAACAGACATTCTAGTTGTCCGGCACCGCCTCAGTGAGCTTGTGCCTCCTAATGAGTGAATTCATGGAATCAGTACAAGCGAGTGCCCGCGGACTTAGAACGTGTCGTGTCGCTGAGATGGTAAGGATAGGCTACGAATACGCCGGGCCTGATTCTGCGAAGCGTGATCAAGACCTCATGTTCCCGACCAGGCTGTGCGACAAAACTAGATTTGTTTTACGAATGCGGCCTGCGGCGTTGTAAAAGCGTCGTGCTCGAAGACCAAATTGCTCAAGGCGTGCCTTCGACGGCCCCTTTTCGGTGTGATGCAGCAAGCTCCAGAGAGATAAGGCTATTCGCTTGCCAGCTGCTATCAGCCCGTGATCATAGTTCTGGCAGTCGGCGACGAGAAAGGAGACCTGATCGACTAGTTCTTTCTCCAGATCTGCCTTTGTTTTCGTGATCCGCTGCGCCTTTTTATTTCGCATCACGGTCACACCAAATATTAGACACTGTCTAAAAATTGTCTATTTCTGGAAATAAAAAAGCGCTCACGTATTCGGAGCGCTTTCTTTGAATTCGTTGGTAGGCCGTGTAGGGATCGAACCTACGACCAACGGATTAAGAGTCCGCTGCTCTACCAGCTGAGCTAACGACCCAACGATCCCGAAATTATAGCAGCAGTATCCTGCAAATTTCAATCGGAATGGCAAGAAAATTTGCCGATCCGATTGCAACCGGCGTATGCCCTCAGCTTAGTGCCGCAGTGACCTTCAGCACTTCATCCACCGTTGTGACGCCTTCCGCGATCTTAAGTGCGCCGGCAACGCGCAGCGGTTTCATGCCGTCCTTGATGCTTTGCTGCTTCAGTGCATGAAGGTTGGTTTCTTTCTTGATGAGCTTGGAGAAAGGTTGTGTAATGCTCAACAACTCATACAGGCCAGTACGTCCCCGGTAGCCTGTTTGGCGGCATTCCGGGCAGCCCACTGGTCGATAAATGGTAGTGGGTTTGGGAAGTACCCAGTCTTCGATGAGGTTTTGCCATACGTCGTCGTTCAGTTCGCCGCCGGCTTGTTTGCAGCTCGGACAAAGGGTACGCGCCAAGCGCTGTGCCATGATGCCGATCAGCGTCGACTCTAGCAGGTAATAAGGCACACCGAGTTCGAGCAGGCGCATCACGGCGGACGGTGCGTCGTTGGTGTGGAGGGTGGAGAAGACAAGGTGGC
>CBHCMF010000060.1:0-21276 GCA_965974465.1 uncultured Noviherbaspirillum sp. | reverse complement strand
GAATACCGGCCTGTCACGCCGGGGGTCGCGGGTTCGAGTCCCGTCCACTCCGCCAGAAACACTAAACCCGTTGATTTTCAACGGGTTTTTTTATGCCCTCCATTCGTTGATGGTGGGTGTGTTCTGTGCTCTAGAAATACAGTCTTGAGACTGTCTATGCATTCGGCGAACTATGTCGTGGTGCTTGTCATTTTCGTTTTCAATATGATTGCCTCTGCCGTTAACGGTCAAAGAAACGGGCTCTCGCTTCAGGCCGAGATTCCGCAGTTAGTTAACGAATCTGAATCCGATGTCGTGTCGATTGTGGCAACGTCGCGTCAAGCGTTTCCTTCATTTTGTCTGCGCATCACTACCAGCATCACCTAATAGGAGGCGACCGCGCTACAGCCTCCTTATTCAGGAATTGAAGGAAAGTCTTTCCGCAAATAAATGCATCCACTGCGCTGACTGGCGGGAAAAAGAATAGGCTTAGCATGCTTTACGTGATTGCCATGCCAGTATAGAATGGCATGTCTCATATTTCGGGGTTGTGGTTTTGGGGTGTTTGCCACGTAGACGCTGAAAGTGATGAAGTCAATGCGTTGAGATATGGGGCTGGAGTGCTCCCCTCCGCCAAAAATTCCGGAAAGGCGAACGTCAGTTCGCCTTTTTTCTTATGTGATGACATTTTCGTATTTTCGCAATCTGACTATGGACTGTGACTGACCATGTTTGAATTTATACGCACGCATCAGCGTCTGATGCAATTTGCGCTGTTGTTGTTCATTTTTCCTTCATTCGCTCTTGTTGGTCTGGAGGGCTATACCCGTTTTCGTGATAGTGACGATGCGGTTGCGAAGGTGGCCGGGCGTGCTATTACGCAGCAGGAGCTCGACATGGCGCAAAGGGAGCAGATGGAGCGGCTGCGTCAGATGCTCGGGGATCAATTCAACCCCAAGATGCTTGAGACGCCGGAGGCACGTCAAAACATTCTTGATGCCTTGATTGCGCAACGTGTAATGACTACAGAGGCTACAAAAAATCGCCTGTCAGTCAGCGATCAAACTTTGCAGCAAACCATCCTCGAAAGTACAGGTTTAACTGGCGCGGATGGCAAATTCGATGTCGAACGTTATAAATCTCTCCTTGCGGCACAGGGGATGACGCCTACGATGTATGAAACTCGCGTGCGCCAGGAACTGATTCTGCAGCAGGTCAATGCGGCGGTTGAGAATACCGCATTCGCACCGAAGACCGTTGCGAATCGGTTGTCGGACCTCAACGACCAGGAGCGTGAAGTGCAGGAGCTGCTGTTTAAGCCGGCGGATTTCGTGTCGCAGGTGAAAGTCACTGATGAGATGCTCAAGGCCTATTATGAAAAGAACGGTAGCGAGTTTGAGATCCCCGAGCAGGTGAAGGCTGAGTATGTCGTCCTGAATATGGATGCAGTTACTGCGCAGATTACTGTGAGCGATGCGGATATCAAATCCTACTACGATGACAATGCGACGAAGCGCTACACGGAAGAAGAGCAGCGGCGGGCGAGTCATATCCTAATCAAAGCAGATAAGGATGCTTCTGCTGCCGACAAGACGGCGGCAAAGGAGAAAGCCGAAAAGCTGCTGGCGCAAGTGCGAAAGAGCCCGAGCGACTTTGCAAAACTGGCGAAGGCGCATTCACAAGATCCGGGTTCTGCAGAACGCGGCGGCGATTTGGATTTCTTCAGCAAAGGCATGATGGTTCCTCCGTTCGAAGAGGCTGCATTCAAGCTCAAACAAGGGGAAATCAGCGATGTGGTGCAGTCCGAGTTCGGTTACCACATTATTCAACTGACGGCCATTAAGCCGGCTAGGATCAAGAGCCTTGATGAGGTGAAAGATCAGATCGCAGCCGAAATCAAGAAACCGTTAGCGGCGAAGAGATTTTCCGAGATGACGGAGCAGTTTGCCGACATGGTCTACGAGCAATCGGATAGCTTGAAGCCGGTGTCAGATAAGTTAAAGTTGACGATTGAGACGGTGAGTGGGGTGACACGCACACCACCACCATCGACAACACAGAATTCTCCCTTCACGCATCCAAAATTTCTGAATGCATTGTTTTCTGATGATGTGATTAAGAACAAGCGCAATACGGAAGCGGTTGAAGTGGCACCAAGTACGCTAGTAGCCGGTCGCGTGGTTGAATACAAGCCGGTAACGAAACGGCCGTTCGAAGAAGTTCAAGCTGTGGTGCGTGAACGCGTGGCACAGGCTGAAGCTGTGAAGCTGGCCAAGAAAGCTGGCGAGGCCAAAATTGCTGCTGCGAAATCGGATGGCGAGGCCGCAGGCTTTGGAGGGGTGAAGACCGTCTCGCGCAGCAAGGCTCAAAATATGACCAAAGAAGCGTTGCTGGCCGTGATGAAGGCCGATGCAACGAAGTTGCCAACCTATGTCGGTGTTGATCTTGGTGCGCAAGGTTATGGTGTTTATCGTATTAATAAGGTTGCGCAGCCAGCAAATGTGGATGCGGTACGCCGTCAATCTGAGCAGCAGCAGATTGCGGGTGTTCTGGCACAACAGGAAAGTCTTGCGTATCTGGAAGCTCTGAAGAAGAAAGCGAAGGTTGAGATCATCAAACCTACTGCGATAAAAGGCGACGCTGACCCAACCGAGAAGAACTAATCCCTTGAACCACGAAAAAACCGCTCGCAACAATGAGCGGTTTTTTTTTGAGAAAATGCTTAGAGACTATTTAAGCAGCAAGAGCTTGAGGTGTGGCCAGATATTGTTCAGCATGGCGGGCTGCGCATCGGGCAATGGATGAATGCGGTCCGCCTGAAATAACTGTGGCTGATTGGAAACGCCTTCGAGCAGAAAGGGAACTAACGGTATTTTCATTTCCTGCGAAAGTTTGCTGTACATGCCAGAAAACTTTTCAGTATAGTCGCGTCCGTAGTTGGGGGGTATCTGCATGCCCACCAACAGTACTTTAGCCTTGGCATTCTTCGATGCTGCAATCATGGTGCTTAGATTGGCTTCAACGGCGGTGAGTGGTAAGCCGCGCAGACCATCATTCCCGCCAAGTTCGATGACGACAACAGTGGGGCGATGCTGGTCAAGGAGGGCTGGCAGGCGCGCCTTGCCCCCACTGGTGGTTTCGCCGCTGATACTTGCATTAACGATGGTGGCGTCGATTTTTTCTGTCTGCAGACGTTTTTCTAGCAAGCTGACCCAGCCGGAGCCGCGCGTAATCCCATATTCTGCCGATAGACTATCGCCGAGCACCAGCACGGTTTTTGATGCAGAATAGGCGCTCGTTGCTAAGAAGATGAGCACGCATGCTGTCAATGCCTGAAACATCGACGCCATCTTTCCATTATTTCTGACCTTATTTTCCATGCTTGAATCTTCCTCATGTGCTGCCGCAATTGAAGTTGTTCATTTAAGCAAACATGTTGCCGATGCGACTGGCAAACTAACCATCTTGCGAGAGATTGATTTTACTGTGCGGCGGGGCGAAACGTTGGCGATCGTTGGTGCATCCGGATCGGGTAAGTCAACGCTGCTTGGCCTACTGGCAGGGCTTGATGTGCCATCCGAGGGACCGGTAAAACTGGATGGGGTTGATATCTTTGCGTTGGATGAAGATGGACGTGCCGCATTGCGGCAGGCAAAACTTGGCTTTGTATTTCAGTCCTTTCAATTGCTTACGCATCTTACGGCGTTGGAAAACGTGATGTTGCCTCTGGAATTGCGACGTGATGAGCAAGCACGCGTGAAAGCGGAAGCGATGCTGAGTCGGGTTGGGCTGTCCAGTCGACTTCGGCATTATCCGAAATTTCTTTCCGGTGGCGAGCAGCAGCGTGTGGCGTTAGCCCGCGCGTTTGTCACGGAGCCGCCATTGTTGTTTGCCGATGAACCCACTGGAAGCCTGGATGCGGTGACCGGCGAATCGGTGATCAAATTGATGTTCGAGCTGAATGAGGAGCGTGGTTCGACGCTGGTGCTGGTAACGCACGATCCTTCTATTGCGGCACGCTGCCGGCGCACGATTACGATTGCTGCTGGCCGGCTTACTTAAGTTAGCTTCGGTCTTGAGTGATGCGATTCAGGATCGTCCGGACACTCGGGATGAGTTCGCTTGCAGTTAGCCCAATTGGGCCGACATCTTCTATGACCAATGTGTCTGCAGCTTTTCCATGCAACCAGACGGCTGCTAGTGCTGCATTCCAGGCAGGAAAGGATTGTGCCAGTAAGGCACCACAGATGCCTGCAAGCACATCACCAGTGCCGGCAGTAGCCAATGCCGGGTTGCCAGTAGTGTTGATGACGACTTCCCCCTCTGCTTTTGCGATGACACTACCCGATCCTTTAAGCACGGTAATGGCATTGAAACGTTGGGCGAGTTTGCGTGCCGTAGCAAGACGGTCTGCTTGCACTTCGCTTGTCGATACCTGAAGCATGCGCGCGGCTTCGAGCGGGTGGGGGGTAAGAATGGACGGTGCGTTGCGTGACGCCAATTGTTGCTGCAGGCTTGATTCGGTGGCGATTAAGTTGAGCGCGTCAGCATCGAGCACCAACGGAAGCGATGCATGTAATGCCTTTGCCAGTATGTCGTGCGCATCGCGGGACATGCCAAGCCCAGGGCCAATCACCAGCGTACTGGCTGAGAAGTCCACCGTCTTTGCGTGTCGGCACATAAGCTCCGGCTGTAAGCTGTCATAGGCTGGGGCTTCTCCGATGAATGTTGCGAATACGCGACCCGCTCCGCATTTTGCGGCCGCGCGGGCTGCCAGAATCGGCGCGCCGGCCATGCCATGGGCACCACCAATGACGGTAACGTCGCCATAGCTGCCTTTGTGGGAAGCATGCGGTCGCGGCCGCAGGAAGGGGGAAAACCATTCGATGCTATTCAGATGCGCGCGCGGCGGCTGAAAATAGCAGTCGGCGATGTCAAGTCTGTCGACTTGAACATGGCCTGCATGATCGCGGCCCTGAAACGTATACAGGCCTGGTTTCCCAGCGATGAATGTGATGGTATGACTGGCACGCACTGCAATACCGTTTTCGCCCACAATGCCTCCTGTGTCGGCATCGAGCCCGCTGGGAACATCGAGTGCCAGTACTGGGCAGGAGAGCGTATTGATCGCTTCTACTAGGCCATGCTGCAGACCGGTGATCGGTCGGGTTAGGCCGATGCCGAACAGGCCATCAATGACCAAATCCCAATGTTGTGTTGTTGTTGCCAAGGCGGCTTCGGGAGCGATGAAGTGCATTGCGCTGTTGTGCGCGCGCGCCAGCGCTTGTTGCGCGTCCATAGGTTGGCGTGTCGTATCCGCGAAGAGGAGTACTGTTACTTCGTGCCCATTATCTGCAAGTAGATAGGCGCTTTCGAGTGCATCGCCACCATTGTTTCCTGGGCCGGCAACTACGAGAACCCGGGCACCGCTACCACGGGGGGAAAGGAGATGTGACGCTGCGCGTGCAGCAGCTTTTCCGGCACGCTGCATCAGCGTGCCGGCAGGTAAGACGGCCAGATTAGCCTGTTCAATCGCGCGAATCTCCGATACTGAGTAGAGGGCTGTCAATGAAGGCATGGATAGATGATGTTGTATAGGGGCAGGTGAGGGGGCATCTGCTTTTGACTGTATGCTAATCCGCCTCGTTCTATTTGTGCCATGGGGGCATGTATTTCAACAGCGTGGCAATAATCTTGTCACGTGTTTCGCAATGGCCAGTGAAGCCGTCAGTCCTGGCGATTCGATGCCGTATAGGCCGAGATAGCGTCGGTTGGCGTGGTCGGAGAACAGAAAATCCGCTGCGGCCGCTCCGAGCGGAACGATCTTGGGGCGTACGCCTGCATAGGCAGGTTGTAGTGCGCCGTCTCGCAATTCCGGCCAGTAAGCTCGGATTTTATTGTAGAAACTGTCTGCGCGCTGTGGATCGATCGTGTAATCGATAGAGGCCCCTGGACGATCGAGCCATTCCACATCAGGGCCAAAGCGTGCTTGTCCACTGAGGTCAAGGGTGAGGTGAATACCAAGTCCTCCAGCTTCGGGGACGGGATAAATCAGTCGGGTGAACGGCGTTTTGCCGGCCAGTGAATAATAGTTTCCTTTGGCGAAGTAGGCAGGGGGAATACTGCTTTGGTCCAAACCGTTGAGGCGCTTCGCGGTTTGCGGTGCCCAGAGGCCGCCGCAATTCACTATCGTATCGGCTTCGATTTCAATTTCCATGTCGTCAATCGTACGGATCTGCAGTCTTGTGGCATCCGCACCCACGTGTCCGTCGACGACTTCACTACCGAAAGCGAATAGCGCACCAGCGTTTTCCGCATCGGCTTGCAGGGCCAGCATGTAGGTATGGGTATCAAGGATGCCGGTATGGGGGGACGATAAGGCCGCTACGCAAGACAGCTTTGGTTCCAATGAACGCGCTTCCTGAGCGCTCAACACCGAGATTTCTTGGCAGCCGTTGGCATGCGCTTGGGTATGGATGGCCGCCAGCTTGCCGCATTGCGCCTCCGATGTGGCGACAATCAGTTTGCCGCAACGCTGATGCGGGATGCTTCGTTCTTTACAATACGCATAGAGGGCGTTGCGACCTTGCACACACAGCTGGGCCTTCAGACTGCCAGTCGGGTAATACAATCCTGCATGGATCACTTCGCTGTTGCGGGAGCTGGTTTCCATGCCAATCGCAGGGTGTTTTTCAATGACGCATACTTCACGCCCCGAAAGTGCCAGGGCGCGTGCGACCGCTAGGCCGACTACGCCAGCGCCGATCACGACACAGCTGACTTTATCCATAACGTGCCATGGTCAGTCCATCCATATCGATGTCAGGTGTGTATCCGGATACGATATCAGCCAGCACTTTGCCACAGCCAGTTGCCATTGACCATCCGGCGGAACCGTGGCCGATATTGACGTACACGTTTCGCACTGGCGTTGCGCCCAGCAGCGGCGGTCCATCGGGCAGCATGGGCCTGATGCCGCTCCAGAATGTCGCTGTCGCATAGTTGGCGGCATCCGGGAACCAATCGCTACCAACCTTGATCAGGGTACGCAATGCACGTTCTTGCAGCTCAGCCGTGCGCGACCCTAATTCCGCTGTGCCGGCTACGCGAATGCGTTTTCCAATGCGCGTGATTGCCACTTTATAAGATTCGTCGAGCAGGGCTGCTAGTGGTGCGTGGTCGAAGTTTTTGATGACCGCGGTCGCCGAATATCCTTTGACTGGATACAGGGGAACCTGGATGCCAAGTGGCTTTAGCAGGCGTGCGCTGTCGATGCCGGCGGCAACCACTACCGCGTCGGCGGAAAAGCGCCCCTCATCAATATGCAGCACAACACCGCGTGATTCCGGCTCGATCATGCGCACCGTGTTAGCAAAGTGAAATTGCACACCGATGTCGCTGGCAATGTGTTTGAGACGCTTAACGAACAGCGGGCAGTTACCTGCCTCATCCTGCGGCAGGTAGAGACATCCGGCTAGCGGAACATTCGTGCCCAGTGCCGGTTCGATTGCACGGGCACCATCTGCGTCAAGCATCTGGTAAGGCACATCATTTTCAGCGAGGAGCGTAATTGCGGGGGCTGCTAGTTTGAGATCTTTTTCGGTGCGGAACAATTGCAGCAGACCTTTGGTTTGCTCATACTCCAATTGATAGTACTCGCGCATCTGCTGCAGGATATCGTGACTGTAAAACGCAATGCGTTGCATACGCGTTTTATTGATTCGATAACGTTCCAATTCGCATTCAGACATCCAACGACGCATCCAACGCCAAAGTGCGCGGTCCAGTGTCGGTCTCAGAATGACGGGTGTTTCACTCTTGAACAGTCTGGATAGAATTTTTCTTGGCATGCCGGGAGCAGCCCAGGGCGTCGCGTAACCCGGAGCAACGATTCCGGCATTGGCAAAGCTTGCTTCCTGCGCCACGTTCTGGTGCCGTTCTATCACGGCGACTTCATGGCCGGCCTCCGCCAGAAAATATGCGGTGCAGACGCCTATGACGCCGCCACCGATGACCGCAATTTGTTTTTGTGTCACTGATTAACCTGATTGCTATTGACTGCGATCGCAGTACAAATCTTCGAGAACGAGAGATGCCGGTGTGTCGGTACGAAAATCCTATTCTGGCCGAGGATCCATAGACCGTCGAACACCTTTCTGGTTCGGAGGCATCATTTTATTCGCTCAAGAGCCTAATGGGGACATCGTGCGGCTTGGATGAAACAATGCTTTCTAAACTTTTCACGAAAACATGTATGCGGCGTCGAAACATGACTTGCAGACAATGTTAAAAGTGCGGAAGAGAGAGCCTTATCTTGCTTGCAAGGTGTTCTCGATTGCGCGCGCAACAGCGAGCACTTTGCGGTCGGCCATTGCTGGTCCTGCAATCATTAGGCCAACCGGTAGCGAATCGGGTGGATGGCAAGGGAGCGAAATGGCGCAACCGTCCAGCAGGTTGATGGTGGATGGATTACGTAGAAGCAGTCCATTGGTTTTGAAGAACGCCTCTTCGGATGCCTCCAGCTCGGCAAGGGGCGGGGCGACTAGCGGTACCGTTGGCATGATCAGCGAATCGAACGGGCCAAGCGCTTCTTCCATTCGTGCGATCCAATCCCGTCTGTTGCGGTGCAGGTCGATATAGTCGGCAGCACTCATCGATGCGCCCATCTTGATGCGTTTGGCAACGCGGAAATCGTACTCGGACTCGTGGCGCGTCAGTAGCGCTCGGTGCCAAGCAAAGGATTCTGCGCCGGCAAATCTATTGAGATCCGCGGCCTCAGCCAGCATGCTGAACGTCGCATCGACGATCTTGGCGCCGGCAGCGGACAGGCGCGATAGTGTGCTTGCGAAGGATGTGGCGACGTGCGGGTCCAGCGTATCGAGCATGACTGTCTGTGGTACCGCTAGGCGCAAACCGGCAAGCGGGAGGTCCGGAATTGACAAGGCGTGATCGGCGATGATGCTGTCCACCAGGATGCAGTCGTCCACCGAACGGGTCATCGCGCAAATCGTGTCGAGTGTGGTTGACAAGGGGATCGTGCCGGCGGTGGGCACGCGTCTGGCAGTGGGTTTAAAGCCGACGATGCCACATAGCGCAGCAGGGATGCGAATGGAGCCGCCGGTATCGGATCCGAGACCCGCCACCCAAAGGCCAGACGCGACCGAGACCCCAGCTCCAGCGGAGGAGCCGCCGGGAATGCGGGCTTCTGCCTTGTCCGCTGGATTGGACGGCGTGCCGTAATGCGGATTGATGCCGATGCCGGAGAAGGCGAATTCGGTCATGTTGGTTTTGCCAATGATGGCGGCACCGGCGATGCGCAAGCGCTTAACAATAGGGGCATCCGATTTTGCAGCTGGGCTATCTTTTAATACGGTTGAACCGGCCAGAGTGGTTTCGCCTGCTACGTCGATCAAATCTTTGATCGATACTGGCAGGCCGGCCAAGGGGGATATCTCCACGCCAGCCGACCGCATGGCGTCGGCATGTTCGCCGGCCGCGCGTGCTGCCTCGGGATAGAGTTTTGTAAAAACGGAAGTGGTTTTTTCCGCTTCCTCAAGGCTGACATCCACCAGCGAGAAGCGTGAGTAGCGTGCAAGCGACGGGATGGATTTCGAAATAAGGGGATTCATGCGAAAGGCGCTCTATAAAACCGATGCTTTGGCCGGCAACAATAGCATAAGGTCTGTCTCTTGACGAAGACGTTGGAATGCTCTTGTAGGGAACATGGGTGGTAAATCATTTTTTAGATTGGCATCGATCCTTGGCAAGCTGCCATGATGCGCTGTCGCGGTATAATCACGCTTTCCGATATAACCTGCAGTCACGCTGGCATTCCGTTGGTGTGGCCGCATCAATCTTCTTGCCACCATGTTGATTCTGCCGGGCTCAAATGCCCTGTCCGCGTTCCGCACCCAGCGTCTTTTGTCACAATTGCAAGCAGTCGAGCCCGCCATTACCGGCGTGACGGGGCGCTTTCTGCATTTCATTGATGCCGCGTCCACGCCGAGCCAGGATGAGATTGGCCGCCTCAACGCACTGCTTACCTATGGCGAGCCATTCACGGCATCAGCAGAGGGTGAGGAATTTGTTGTCATTCCACGCTTTGGCACCATTTCGCCGTGGGCTAGCAAGGCGACCGATATCGTGCACAACTGTGGCATGGCACACATCAAGCGCATCGAGCGCGGCGTGTCCTACCATGTGCAGATGAAAACCGGCTTGTTGGGGGGCGCCAAAAAACTGTCGGAAACGGCGGTGCGGGAAGTGGCGGCGCTGCTGCACGACCGTATGATCGAGACGGTCCTGCGCAATGCAAATGAGGCGGCTGCGCTGTTCCGCGAGCTCGACGCGAAGCCCCTGGAATTCATCGACGTGCTGGCAGGCGGGCGAGAGGCGCTGGTGCGGGCCAATACCGAACTGGGATTGGCGTTGTCTGAAGACGAAATCGACTACCTGCTCAATGCCTTTACCCAAGCCAAGCGCAATCCGACTGACGTCGAGCTAATGATGTTTGCACAAGCGAACAGCGAGCACTGCCGCCATAAGATATTTAACGCCGATTGGACAATCGACGGCGAGAAGCAGGATAAGTCGCTGTTTGCGATGATTAAGAATACGCACCAATTGCATCCGCAAGGTACGGTAGTCGCCTATAGCGATAATTCTTCAATTATCGAAGGGGCGACCGTATCGCGTTTCTATCCTCGTGGTGCCAAGAATGGCAACGTCTACGAAGAATCGGAAGAGCTGACACACATTCTGATGAAGGTCGAGACGCACAACCATCCGACCGCAATTTCGCCATTCCCAGGCGCGTCAACCGGTGCCGGTGGCGAGATCCGTGACGAAGGTGCGACCGGTCGTGGTGCGAAGCCGAAAGCGGGTCTGACGGGATTTACCGTATCTAACCTGATGCTGACGCATGCGGTGCAGCCTTGGGAAAACGCCCGCGACACAACGGAACCGGAGGCCCAACGCGTCGCGCATGCTCAGGCCGGCATTTATGGCAAGCCGGACCGTATCGCATCGCCGTTGCAGATCATGATCGACGGGCCCCTTGGCGGCGCAGCGTTCAACAATGAATTCGGCCGACCGAATCTTGGGGGTTATTTCCGCACATTTGAACAGAACGTCGGCGGCAAGGTGTTCGGCTATCACAAGCCGATCATGATTGCCGGTGGCATGGGAAACATCTCTGCCAAGCATACGAAGAAGAATGATCTGCCAGTCGGAAGCCTGCTGATTCAGCTTGGCGGTCCAGGCATGCGTATCGGCATGGGCGGTGGTGCTGCCTCCTCCATGGCTACCGGTACGAATACCGCTGACTTGGATTTTGATTCGGTTCAGCGTGGCAATCCGGAGATGGAACGCAGAGCACAGGAAGTCATCAATGCCTGTTGGGCAATGGGTGACGAGAATCCTATCCTTTCCATCCATGATGTTGGTGCCGGCGGCTTGTCGAATGCCTTCCCGGAACTGACCAATGATGCCAAGCGTGGTGCCGTGTTCGACTTGCGCAAAGTACCGTTGGAAGAAAGCGGGATGGCGCCCAAGGAAATCTGGAGTAATGAGTCGCAGGAACGTTATGTGTTGGCAATCGCGCCGGACAGCCTGCCGTTGTTCCAGTATCTCTGCGAACGCGAGCGTTGTCTGTTCGCGGTGGTCGGTACGGCGACAGAGGAGCGCCAACTGAAGGTGATGGACCCGGCGCACGATAATAACCCAGTCGATATGCCGATGGACGTCCTGCTTGGCAAGCCGCCGAAGATGCATCGTGACGTCACCCGCATCAAAAACGAATATCCGCCGGTTGATCTGACCAGCATGGACCTGGTTGAGGTTACGCAGCGCGTTTTGCGTTTGCCAACTGTGGCAGATAAATCCTTCTTAATTACTATCGGCGACCGCACTGTGGGGGCGACCTCAGTACGCGATCAGATGGTTGGCCCATGGCAGGTGCCCGTGGCCGACTGCGCAGTGACCGCAATGAGCTTCGAGGGCTATCGTGGCGAAGCGATGTCGATGGGAGAGCGTACCCCGTTGGCAGTGATTGACGCTGCTGCTTCGGGCCGCATGGCGGTTGGTGAAGCGATCACGAATATCGCTGCAGCACCGATCGCAGATATCTCCGACATCAAGCTGTCCGCCAACTGGATGGCTGCCTGTGGGCAGCCGGGCCAGGATGCAGCGTTGTTCGATACCGTGAAGGCGGTAGGCATGGAGTTGTGCCCGGCGCTCGGCGTCAGTATCCCCGTCGGCAAGGATTCGCTATCGATGCGTACCACATGGAAGGATGCCGAAGGCAGCAAGGAGGTAATATCGCCGGTGTCCTTGATCGTATCAGCGTTTGCGCCAGTCTCAGATGTGCGACTGTCTCTGACGCCGCAGTTGCGCAAGGATGTGGGTGATACCGCTTTGATTTTAATCGATCTCGGTCGCGGCAAGAACCGTATGGGGGCGTCGGTGCTGACGCAGGTGATGCAGCAGATCGGCAATGAAACGCCGGACGTCGACAGTGCAGAAGACCTGAAGGCCTTCTTTGCTGCAATCCAGCAGCTGAATGCTGAACGGAAACTGCTCGCCTATCATGATCGTTCCGACGGCGGCTTGTTCACAACTTTGTGCGAAATGGCATTTGCTGGCCGCACCGGTGTATCGGTCAATTTGGATATTTTGGCGATGGAAGGCGAGCATGCCTCCGACTCCGGCGAGGCTAAGAACTGGACCGGTCAGATTGCCGAGCGCCGTAACGACATGACCCTGCGCGCGTTGTTCAATGAGGAACTTGGAGCCGTGGTCCAGGTACGCGCAGAGCACAAATCCGATGTGATGAATGTACTGCGTTCTCACAATCTCGGCGCATGCAGCCATATTATTGGCAAGCTTAATGAGCGCGATGTGATCGAATTTACGCGTGATGCCAAAGTCATCTACAATCAGCCGCGCATCGAACTGCAACGCTTGTGGAGTGAAACCAGCTGGCGTATCGCGCGCTTGCGTGACAACCCCGCTTGCGCTGATGCGGAATATGACCGTATCCTCGATGCGGCTGATCCAGGTATGACGCCGAAGCTGACGTTCGATCCGCAGGCCGATGTCGCAGCGCCGTTCATTGCTACTGGTGTTAAGCCGAAGGTGGCTATTCTGCGCGAGCAAGGCGTGAATTCTCATATCGAAACCGCTTACGTGATGCACAAGTCTGGTTTTACTGCGGTTGACGTGCACATGAGCGACCTGATTGCCGGGCGTGCCAGGTTGGCGGATTTCAAGGGCTTTATCGCCGTCGGCGGCTTTTCGTACGGTGACGTGCTCGGCGCGGGTGAGGGGTGGGCTAAGACGATTCTCTTCAATGCGAAACTGGCAGAGCAGTTTGCTGGCTTCTTCAATCGCAGTGACACCTTTGCGCTTGGCATTTGCAACGGTTGTCAGATGATGAGTAACTTAAAGTCAATCATCCCTGGCGCGCATGCATGGCCGAAGTTCACGCGCAACAAGTCAGAACAGTTCGAGGGACGCTTCGCTATGGTGGAAGTGGCGGACTCGCCGTCGATCTTCTTTGCTGACATGGCAGGTACGCAGAGTCCCATTGCCGTCGCACATGGTGAAGGCTTTGCGGACTTCTCGCAGACGGGGGACATCAAGGAAGCCGTCGTCGCAATGCGCTGGATTGACAACAAGGGGCAAGCAACGGAAGCCTATCCATATAACCCGAACGGTTCACCGCAGGGCATTACCTCGGTGACGACCCCGGATGGCCGCTTCACGGTACTGATGCCACATGCGGAACGCGTATTCCGCAGTGTGCAGAATTCCTGGCATCCTGAATCTTGGGGCGAGTATTCGCCGTGGATGCGGATGTTCCGCAATGCGAGGAAGTGGGTTGGGTAAAAGAAAAGGCATGGTGGGCGCAGTCCGCCTTGCTGCCTCAAATAGCCCATCAAATAAAAAAGGCGCTCGGGATCGAGCGCCTTTTTTATTGATACGGAAGATTACTGAATCTTCGCCTTTTTACGCAGGCTTTCCTGATATGCCTGTAACTTCTTTTGCTGAAGTGATTCCGCGATCTGCGGCTTCACTTCTTCCAGCGAAGGCAACTTGGTGGGGCGCACATCTTCCAACTTAATCACGTGGAAGCCGTGCTCGGTCTTGACCGGCGTTTCAGTGATCTGGCCCTTTTTCAATGCGACCATGGCATCGGAGAAGGGTTTTACGAACGAAGCCGGAGAGGCCCAGTCAAGGTCACCACCGTTGCCAGCCGAACCCGGGTCCTTGGATTGTTTCGCCAGTTCTTCGAATTTGGCACCGCCTTTCAGCTTGGTGATGATGGCCTTGGCATCTTCTTCTTTCTCAACCAGGATATGGCGGGCATGGTATTCCTTGTCGCCGGCTTGGGCTTTGACCCTGTCATACTCGGCCTGGATTTCGCTATCCTTGACTGGGTTCTTTTTCAGATAGTCCTGCATCAACGCACGGATGCCAATTGCCTGGCGCGCGAATTCCACTTGGTTTTTGACCTCTGGTGTGCTGGAAATACCGAGTTTGTCTGCTTCCTGGATCAGAATTTCACGATTGATCAGTTCGTCCTTGATCATGGCACGCAGCTGTGGTGAATCTTGCTGTCCCTGTGTCGCCAGTTGTTTGACCATGGCATCGACACGCGCGGAGGGAACGGGCTTGCCATTAACAACAGCAATGTTTTGTGCGAATGCGGGCAGTGCAGCAGCTGCGATCAGCAGCATCACCAAGCGAGCGGGTTTTAAAGTCATTATTTCGTTCCTAGATTAGATTACGAAGGTGTGAAAAGTTAATCCCAATGCGCTCATCTATCGTCTATCGAGACGCTTCAGACGGCGCTAATGCGATGATGTTGAGGGCGTGTATGTCGCTAAGCATCATGTCACGAAGGCAATCATACACTAGCCGATGGCGCGCTATGCGGTTTAAGCCATCAAAACGATCTGAAACGAGGCGTACGCTATAGTGTCCGGCCCCCGAAGCAGCGCCTGCATGGCCGGCATGCAGATGAGAATCGTCCACCAGTTGACATTCCAGTGGCGAGAAAGTTGCGATCAGTCGGCTGCGGATTTTTTCGATACGGTCAGTCATTGGGGATCTTTTACATATTTCGACAGGAACAGGCTCTGTGCAATAACGAAGACAATCATCAGGCCGGTAATTCCGAACAGTTTGAAATCGACCCAAAATGCAGTAGAGAAATGATAGGCGACGTAGAGGTTGATTAATCCCATTGCGCTGAAGAAGGCTGCCCAGGAAAAGTTGAGGCGCAGCCATACAGCGTTCGGTAGGGAAAGCTGCTTCTCCATCATTAATCGAATTAGGTTTTTACCGAACACGGCCTGACCGAGCAGTAACGCCGTGCCGACGGACCAGAAGAATACGGTTGGTTTCCATTTGATGAAGGTCTCGTTATTGAAATAAAGCGTGGCGCCGCCAAACAAGGTGATGATGGCAAACGACACCCACAGCATGGTATCTACCTTGCGACGGCGGATCAGCAAGTAGCCGATCTGGGCAAAGGTCGCAAGAATCGCAATTGCGGTAGCCAGCATGATCGGCGCATGAGAGATACCGGCGCTGTTACCGGCGGCGAGGCCAGACATGTACTGTTGGGCAAGGGCTTGGGCGGCGTCAGGATGACTCTGCCCCCACTTAAACATGCTAAAAAACAAGATGACAGGGAATAGATCAAAAAGGAACTTCATTGAGAGGTGTCTTTCGTTGAGTTCGGTTCAAAGCGTAAGGATGCGGAATTGATGCAGTAACGTAACCCCGTAGGCGGAGGACCATCTGGGAAAACGTGACCGAGATGTGCATCACACACATTACAAAGAATTTCGGTGCGTATCATGCCATGACTGCGATCGATACGCTCGGTAACATGGTTAGGGTTAATCGGTTTGAAGTAACTTGGCCATCCACAACCCGAATCGAACTTCGCGTCTGATTCGAAAAGCGGCGTATTGCAGCACACGCAAGTATAGATGCCGGATTCATGATGATCCCAGTAGCGCCCGGTGAAGGCGCGTTCAGTGGCCGCATGGCGGGTGACCTGATATTGGATGGGATCAAGCGTGGCGCGCCATTCCGCATCGGTTTTGACGACTTTATTTGTCATGATGAGCAACTCACTGTCAGTGTGCTCGCCCAGTCGGGCGGCAATTCGGCATATTGATCATTCTCTGGCTGTTCGTCGAACGGTCTTTCGAGTAACTTGAGAAGTTTGTTAACTTCGGAAAAATCCTTATTCTGCGCCTTTTCGATCGCGATTTGTGCAAGGTAATTGCGCAAGATGTATTTGGGATTGGTGGCGTGCATGGCTTGCCGGCGTTGCACATCGACACTGTTTTCTTGTCTGAGCCGCTGGCGGTACTGCGACGCCCAAGCATCGAAGGCAGAGCGGTCGATGAAGAGGTCGCGCAGCGGTTCGTCGACGGATGGGTTGTCGCGTTGTAAGTCGCCTAAGCGACGGAAGAATAGGGTGAAATCGACATGGTTGTTTTGCATGAGCGAAAACATCGCATCAATGAGGGGACTGTCGTCGGGATGGGAGGTTTGCAGACCCAATTTCGCGTGCAGGAGCCGGTCCAGCGTAGTGTCGTAGGCTCCCTTGTAGATATCCAGTGCAGCGTACGCTTCGTCGACATCGCCGATCAGAGGTAACAATGCTTGTCCAAGTGCGAAGCAGTTCCACTGGCCGATCTTCGGCTGCATTTGGTAGGCATAGCGGCCTTGATGGTCGCTATGGTTGCAGATGTGCTGTGCGTCAAAGGCCTCCATGAAGCCGAAGGGGCCATAGTCAATGGTCAGTCCGAGAATGGACATATTGTCGGTATTCATCACGCCATGCATGAAACCGACTGCCTGCCATTGCGCGATCAGTTCTGCAGTGCGGCGGGTAACCTCGGTCAGCATTGCCCGATAAGGGTTAGCGGCATCGCGCAGTTCAGGATAGAAACGATTGATGACGTAATCGGCGAGCGTTTTCAGTTCATCTTTACGGTCGTTGTAGAACCAGTGTTCAAAGGAGCCAAATCGTACAAAGGTAGGGGCCATACGGGTGGCGATGGCGCCAGTTTCTGGGGTTTCGCGCATTACGACCATGTCAGAGCCTGTTATGCACAAGGCGCGCGAAGTAGGGATACCAAGCGCGGCCATTGCTTCAGAACATAGGAATTCGCGGATCGAAGAGCGTAGCACTGCACGACCATCACCCATGCGGGAATAGGGCGTAAGGCCTGAGCCTTTCAATTGCAATTCCAGTCGGCCGAAAGCATCCTTTGCCGGCACATCGCCCAGCAGGATGGCACGGCCGTCGCCAAGCTGGCCGGCCCATACACCGAACTGATGTCCTGAATAAACGGCGGAAAGCGGTTCTGAACCAGGCAGAATGTGATTGCCGGAAAACGCTTCGATGAAGTCTTCTTGTGTAAATTCGGCAGGGTCAAGGTTAATCAAATCCGCCGCAGCAGCACTGGCGCAGACAAGATAGGGGGCGGGAACTGGCGAAGGACGCAGGCGCGTGTAAAACGCCGGCGGTAGCGAGGCGAAAGAGTTTTCAAAAGGCAAGGCATCGGTTCGATGGCATCCGATACCGGTTTGTGGTGCATTCATGGGATTCCTTGCAGTGCGATGCAGGCTCTTATGGTGACAGAAACGTCTATTTTGACAGAGAAGTGGAGAGCGGAATGGCACAGGTGATTTATCTGCTTTCCTGTTTGGACCCTAATGCTTGACAAAGGTCATCGAGCGGACAAAACAATTCCATTATGTTGTTAATGGACTCTTTTGTTTCACATCGATTGGATGGTTCCAACGCAATCGCACGATGTGGCAAGGGTGGGTATTTCCATCGACCAGAAGGGACTATGGAAAGCGAACACATAGATTACAAGGGATACACCATTTATCCATTGCCAATGATGGGGGGCGGTGAACAGTGGTATGGCGGATATGACATCCAGAAGGATGGGGCGACGATCAGGGTCAGACGGAATATCTTTCCTAGCTTTCCTTATTTCAGTGCTGCGCGCTGCGATAGCATCGAGCATGCAAAGATGGAAATAGAGAACCTTGTGCAAATCTGACATTGCAGCGCTTGATAATTTGTCAGGCCGATAGCGAAACTGTTTTCGGCCTGACTGCGCTGGCTGGAGGTCATTTCTTCACTTCACGAAAATCAGCGTCGACAACGTCGTCCTGCTGTTGCGGTGGTGCCTGCTCGGCCGCGCCCGCCGCTTCGCTTGCTGCTTGCCTTGCTTGCGCATCGCCGTAGAGATGTTCCCCCAGCTTTTGCGCGACGGTGGAGAGGGCGGCTATGCGAGTGTCGATCACGTGTTTATCGTTGCCTTGCATCGCTTGTTCCAGATCTCGTATAGCGCCTTCGATCCGATCTTTGTCGGCGCCAGCCTTGTCGCCATATTGTTCCAGGGCCTTGCGGGTCGAATGCACGAGGGCGTCTCCCCTGTTGCGTGATTCCACCAGCTCTTTTTGCCGTTTGTCTTCTTCAGAATGGGCTGCGGCATCGCGCAGCATGTTCTGGATTTCGGCTTCGGTCAGGCCAGAATTGGCCTTGATAGTAATCTTATTTTCTCTGCCGGTGACCTTGTCTTTTGCATTGACATGCATGATGCCGTTGGCATCGATATCAAAGGTCACTTCGATCTGTGGCACGCCGCGTGGTGCGGGCGCGATACCCTCTAAATTGAACTCACCCAGCAGTTTGTTAGCGGACGCGATCTCACGCTCGCCTTGGTAAACTTTGACCGTCACCGCTGGCTGATTGTCGTCTGCTGTAGAGAATATCTGACTGGCCTTGGTTGGAATGGTGGTGTTTTTATCGATCATTTTGGTCATCACGCCACCCAACGTCTCGATACCGAGCGACAAGGGAGTAACATCCAGCAACAGCACATCCTTGCGTTCGCCAGACAAGACCGCCCCCTGAATAGCGGCCCCGACTGCTACGGCCTCGTCCGGATTGACGTCCTTGCGCGGTTCTTTGCCGAAAAATGCTTTTACTTTTTCCTGGACTTTCGGCATGCGCGTCATGCCGCCGACTAAAATGACATCGGCAATGTCGCTTGTCTTGAGACTGGCGTCTTTGAGTGCAATGCGGCAGGGTTCAATGGTTTTTTCAATCAGATCCTCCACCAGCGACTCCAGCTTTGCACGAGTAACCTTCATGTTTAAGTGAAGTGGTGCCCCATTCGCCATGGCGATATAGGGTTCATTGATTTCGGTTTGCTGGGTGGATGACAGTTCGATCTTGGCCCGTTCCGCAGCGCTCTTGATGCGTTGCAGGGCGATGGGATCCTTGCCAAGATCCAGGCCGTTTTGCTTTTTGAATTCTTCAATGACATGGCTGATCAGTCGCTGGTCGAAGTCTTCGCCGCCCAGGAACGTATCGCCATTGGTCGACAAAACTTCGAACTGCTTTTCGCCGCTGATATCAGCGATTTCGATGATTGATATGTCAAACGTGCCGCCACCCAGGTCATAGACCGCGATCTTGCGGTCACCCGTGGCCGCCTTGTCCAGCCCGAAGGCGAGTGCGGCGGCAGTTGGTTCATTGATGATGCGCTGTACATTCAGTCCCGCAATGAGCCCTGCGTCCTTGGTGGCTTGACGCTGTGAGTCATTGAAATAAGCTGGCACGGTGATGACGGCGTCAGTGACTTTTTCGCCAAGATAATCCTCTGCGTTTTTCTTCAGCTTACGCAGCACCTCGGCGGAGATTTGCGGCGGCGCGAGTCTGGCCCCACGCACTTCAATCCAGGCGTCGCCATTGTCGGCTTTGACGATCTTGTATGGCATCAAGCCAATGTCTTTCTGCACTTCCGCCTCATCGAACTTGCGGCCGATGAGGCGCTTGACGGCATACACGGTATTTTGCGAATTGGTAACGGCCTGTCGCTTGGCCGGCGCGCCCACCAGTATTTCGCCATGTTCCAGATAGGCGACGATGGACGGCGTAGTCCGTGCGCCTTCTTCGTTCTCAAGAACTTTCGGCTGCGTGCCTTCCATGATGGCAAGGCATGAATTGGTTGTGCCGAGATCGATGCCAATGATTTTCCCCATGATTCCGCTCCTTCGATAACGATGAATAGATACTGTCGCGGCGCAATCATGCGCCCGATGTTGCAATGAAGGGATAAGCGCTTGCCAATGAAAGATGCGTGCCTGTTACCGCTTGGTGTGCAAATAGAGAAGCTCTCGCATAGGTACCAGAGGCGTATTCCATACAACGCATTGCCAATACAGGCAGACTGTACAGTACAGGCGAGCTGCAGGCCGCGCCGTCTCAGTAAAAAGTACACGGATTTGTAAGGATTTCGGCGGCCTTTTATACGACGGAAGAAGTGCAAGAGATCTCGAGGTAGTGCGATGCCCTCGCATTCTTACTCATGGAAGGGGATGGCACGGCAGTTGCGATAAATGATGAATTTGATCATATGCAAGATAAAGGAAACAACAATGAGCGATTTGCTTGTCAGATCATGGTGGGTACTTGCCCTACGCGGCGTCATCGCGGTTGTGTTCGGTCTTCTGGCGCTGATGCTGCCCGGTATTACGCTATTCACGTTAATTGCCTTATTTGCCGCCTATGCGCTGCTGGGTGGCGCAGCCTCGGTATTTGGAGCGATCCGAAGCCGGCGTGCAGATGAAGACTGGTGGTTGCCTATGCTATTGGGGATCATCGGTATCGGAGTAGGCATCGTGGCTTTTCTGCATCCAGGATTGACTGCGCTGATTTTAGTACTGCTGATTGGTGCGAACGCACTGGTCACAGGGGTGCTGGACGTCGTTGCCGCCATCCGCTTGCGTAAGACAATCAAAGACGAATGGCTGCTGGCCTTGAGCGGTGTTTTGTCGATTGTGTTTGGTGCGCTAGTCTTTTTATTTCCCGGTGCAGGTGCGCTGGCATTGATCTGGTTGATCAGTTTATATGCACTTCTAACAGGCGTGCTGCAGTTGGGACTGGCATTCCGCTTGCGGTCGAGCGCGAAGTCAGCCATCCAGGTGGAGCGACGGAGAATCCCAGACAGACGTGTCTCTGTCGCGCATCCTTGAAGAGCGCGTTTGCACGGCGCGTAGCGGTGCCTTCTCGATCGCGCTGAATGGCATTTATCGGAATCGGGCGCCGTTACCAATAATTTTCGGTCACGAATTGACCAGGAAGCGTGCGTCGGCATGGTCGCAGTCCGCGTTGGTGCAGAATGCGCCGCATATCCTCGATCATGTCAGGATTGCCGCATAACATGATGCGCGATGCGGTGT
>CBHCMF010000059.1:0-21413 GCA_965974465.1 uncultured Noviherbaspirillum sp. | reverse complement strand
GGCGACATACAGCTTTACGTTTGGATGTGCAGCCTGAAATACGCTGACGCCTTCTGGCGCAGCCACCAATGCAAGAAAGACAATCCTTTCCTGCTCTACGCTTCGGTTGCGCAGTACATTGACCGCATGCACGGCGGAATTGCCAGTTGCCAGCATCGGGTCACATAGAATGAACAAACGCTCCTGCAGATCCGGCAGCCGGATCAGATATTCAACCGGCTGATGCGTCTCATGGTCGCGATAGACCCCGATATGCCCCACCCTTGCCGAGGGGACGAGATCAAGCAAGCCATCGCTCATACCGATGCCGGCACGCAGCACCGGTACCACGGCCAGCTTTCTTCCGGCGATGACCGGTGCGTCCATCACTTGCAGCGGGGTTTCGATGCGTTTGTTCGTGATTGGCAGATCGCGCGTGACCTCATATCCCATCAGCAAGGTCAGTTCGCGCAACAATTCGCGAAAAGTGCGAGTTGAGGTTGCTTTGTCACGCATGTAGCTGAGTTTGTGTTGAATCAGCGGATGGTCAAGGATGAACAAATTTGGAAAGCGCGGATCCTGTTTCATGGAAAAGCCTCGGTGATTGGATTCTTTGCCAGTGTACCTCTTGCTAGAGCATGCGCGAGATCGCATGCAACACCAAACCGACCAAGCCTCCCACCAGCGTGCCGTTAATCCGGATATATTGCAGGTCCTTGCCGACATGCAGCTCTAGCTTACGCGACATGGTCTCGGCATCCCATTTCCGAATCACGCGCGCCACCAAGTCAGCAATCGTTTCACGTCGCGCAACAATGGTTTCAGTAGCGAAAATACGAATCCATTGATTCAACTTCTTCTGCACTCGTTTGTCGCACAGCAGTTCATTGCTTAATGCGCGAAATCCCTGATCCAATTTAGCGGCCATCTGCGAATCGGGCGAAGCGGCGTCCGCTTCCACTCTGGTCTTGATGTCGTGCCATACATGAATGGTGTAATTGCGCACCAGCGGATGGCCCACTATCTCACCCAGCACAGCATCGAGCTTGGCCTCATATTCCGGCGAGGTACGTAGACGATGAATGAAATCATCGGTGAGATGTTGAAAACGCATGCGCCACTCGCTGTCCTCCTCGCGCATTTCATGCAAGGTACTTTGCAGCGCATTCAGTAGCCTCTGGTAGAGCCTGTCATCGATCGCTTTGGGCAGCCAGCGTGGGCTATTTTCATGGATCTTCCAGCGAATGTAATCTTTGTTATGTTCAAGCGCCCGTGCGCCAGCATCAATCATATGGTTAAACAGGGCCTGATGATGATTACTGGCAACCAGTGCGGAAAGAACTTCGGCGATTAGGGGAGCGAAATGGGTATGCTCAAGTGCCGCAGTCAGGCGATTTTGCATGAACTGGCGCACGTCCTCGTCCTCAACCACACGCAGCAAAGACGGCACGCTGCGCACGATCTGCCGGGAAATGGCTCGCCTGTTTTCTGGTTGCGAAAGCCAAGCGACTGCTGCCCCCGCAAAGTCAATCGGCCGCAATTCTTCACGAATGATCTCCTGGGTCATGAAATTGTGCTCCAGAAAATTCGACAAGCTGTCGCCGATGCGGTCCTTGTTGCGTGGGATGATGGCGGTGTGCGGAATCTGCAGGCCAAGCGGATGCCGGAACAAAGCGGTTACAGCAAACCAGTCAGCCAAAGCGCCGACCATTGCCGCTTCTGCGAAGGCGGAAACGAATGACAAATACGGAAATTTGGGCTGTATCAATCTGACAATGACAAACAACACCGCCATCGCCAGAAGCAAGCCGGTGGCCAGTCTTCGCGTCTTTTTGAGTTGAGCGGCCTGCTCTTGTTCATGCATCGATTGGCTTACCTAATTGAAAAGCTGATGGCCATTTCGAGCATGAATACTTGCGATTAGTTCACATAGGACAATTGTGAATCGAGTCGAATGGTGGCAAACATGTAATCCTGTTGGGAAAGCATGCTTGGAAGCGCCCCTTCTCGTAAGGGCATGGCCTTTTCATCACCTCGTCACAATCGAGCTTCAGAATCGTGACATCTCATCTTAACTTCAATGTCATCCCAGATGTTTAGTCGCTTCACCCCCATACTTCTGAAGGCTGCCGCCACCTGTTTTTTCTTCGCTTCATTTTCCGCCAGTGCCACCAACAATACCATCGTGATCGGCCAGGCCGTTGATCTGTCCGGCCCCAATGGCAGCTTAGGGCGCGACTATGTAGCTGGAATCAAGACCTATTTCGACATGGTCAATTCCGTCGGCGGCATCCAGGGAAAATCCATTCGGTACATCGTTCGCGATGATCAGGGACAGCCGGAAGTATCTGCACGCGCTGTCAGTGATCTGATCGAGCGTGATCATGTCGACTATCTGTTCGGTGGCGTGGGCGACGACGTGACCCGCGCCGTGCTGGATGCGCCCACCTTCAAACGAAGTGACCATATCCTGTTCGCGCCGTTAACAACCACGGAACATCCAAAGGACACGCGCATTCTGTTCTGGCGCCCAAGCTACAAACAAGAGCTTCAACACATCTTTTCCCATTTCAGCAAGCTTGGCATCAACGAAGTCGCGGTTGCATATCAGGATACCCCGGCGAATCAGCAAGCCTATCGCAACCTGTCAGCCACCATACAGGAACGCCGGATGAAGCTCACCGGCACGGCGCGCATCGATGCCCAAGGTAATCAGGTGGCGCAGGAAGCGACGCGTCTTGCGGCCAGCCGGCCCGGATTCGTGCTTGTGATCGCAGATACCATTGGCACGGCCCTATTCCTGAAGGCGTACCGCAAGCATGACGCACATACCTTCGTCGCAAGCACATCGCTGATCAATCTTGCGACGCTGCGTGAATTGGCCGGAAGCCGCGCGGTGGAATGGACGGTATTTTCGCAAGTCGTGCCCGACCCAAGCGCCGGGAGGTCTTCCCTGCAAATCGAACATCTGGACATGATGAAAAAATACCGTGACGAGGCCGTCTCCTCACTCACGTTGGAAGGATTTGCAGCGGCCAAGGCGCTTGTCAAAGCGATCCAGCAATCGAAGCGCGGCAGTCGCTCGGCATTGCAAGAATTTATCTCCCAGAAAAGTCAAATTGATCTGGGCGGCCTCGTTATGCGAGCATCAAGTGACAATAACCACCTTTCCAACTATCTCGACATGGCCTTGCTTCGCAAAGGAAGTGGCTTGACGTTCTAGACATAATGTTTCTAGGCATTTTAGGACATCCTGTTTTAGGAGCATCGGAATATGCCCCTTCAAGCGGGCCCCAAAAATTTTGGACGTCAACGGATGTTAAAACCGCTTAGAAAACAAAAAACCCGCGTAACCTATTGAGTTATCGCGGGTTTCTGTATGTTTTTGGACTTCTTAAAACATGTTCTTGGCGGAAAGGGAGGGATTCGAACCCTCGATACGCTAAAAACGTATACTGGATTTCGAGTCCAGCGCATTCGACCACTCTGCCACCTTTCCTTTTTTGGTCGTATGCGGCGTGGGAAGCGCCGCAAAGCGAGGGAGTATAACAGATTCTCAAACTTGAAGGAATAGCCTTCCTTGCAGAGCGTGTTATGCCGCAGGAGCAAGACGCTTCACGCCTCCCATATATGGTTGCAAGACATCAGGAATATTCACGCTACCATCGGCCTGTTGATAGTTTTCGAGAATCGCGACCAGTGTCCGTCCGACCGCTAGGCCGGAGCCATTGAGCGTATGCACCAGTTCCGGCTTACCCTGCGCGTTGCGGAAGCGCGCCTGCATACGACGAGCCTGAAAAGCTTCGCAATTCGATACCGATGAAATCTCCCGATAAGTATTTTGGGCTGGCAACCACACTTCCAAGTCATACGTCTTGGCCGCGCCAAATCCCATGTCGCCCGTGCACAAGGTGATCACACGGTACGGCAGCCCTAGTTTCTTCAGAATATTTTCCGCATGGCTCACCATCTCTTCCAGCGCCTCATAGGATTTTTCCGGATGGACAATCTGCACCATCTCGACCTTGTCGAACTGATGCTGGCGAATCATGCCACGCGTATCCCGCCCGTAGCTGCCTGCCTCGGAACGGAAGCAGGGAGTGTGTGCGGTAAGTTTAAGAGGCAATGTATCGCCAGCGACAATCTCCTCACGAACCATGTTGGTCAGGGGCACTTCCGATGTTGGAATCAGATACAGCGCCTCGCCCTCCCCTTCCTGACCGCCCTTTTTCGCAGCGAATAAGTCAGCTTCGAACTTAGGCAATTGACCGGTACCGCGCAGTGAATCAGCATTAACGATGTAAGGCGTATAGCACTCGGTATAACCATGTTCGCCAGTATGCGTATCCAGCATGAACTGCGCCAAGGCACGGTGCAGGCGCGCGATGCCGCCCTTCATCACTGCAAAGCGCGAGCCGGTCAATTTCGCAGCGACATCAAAATCCAAGCCAAGCGCCGTCCCGACATCAACATGGTCCTTCACTTCAAAGTCAAAGCTGCGTGGAGTGCCTACTTTGCGCACTTCCACATTGGCGCTTTCATCCTGTCCGAGTGGCACCGATTCATGCGGTATATTCGGAATGGCAAGCATAAACTCGCTCATCTTGGCCTGGATCACGTCCAGACGCTCAGCAGAAGCCTTCAATTCATCGCCAATACCCGCCACTTCTGCCATCACCGCAGAAGTATCCTCTCCTTTACCTTTGAGCATGCCGATCTGCTTGGACAGTGTGTTACGCTTGCCTTGCAGTTCTTCGGTACGGGTCTGAATCTGCTTGCGTTCGGCTTCGAGCGCATTGAAAGTGGTGACGTCGAGCTGGAATTTGCGCGCAGCCAGACGGGCGGCGACACTGTCGATGTCTTTGCGGAGAAGTTGAATGTCGATCATGGAAATTGCGGAGAGTCTGAATGCGAAACCGCCATTGTATCAAGCCGGCAGCGCTTCCCGACCTGATTGCGGTAAGGAATGGCAAGGCTTCTTTCAAGGCTGACCGACTGCGCCATGCCCCATAGGTAAGGGGGTCGTCGCACGGCTTTGGCTCCGATATCGCCACCGAGCTATATCGGTAGGCTTCACTCAGGCTAATTTCAATCCCCTATCCTGTGCCTAGCCGAATGGGTTTAATGGTTTATGAGAGCGACAATACAGAGTATTCCGCCAAGCAACCTCATTTCTTAACATCTTCATCAAGCCCTCTCAAAAAGGCCAGCTTTTCGGCTATCTTGCTCTCTAGTCCTCTGGATACCGGTTGATACCAACCAGGCTCTTCCATTCCATCTGGCAGATAGGTTTCCCCTGCCGCATAGGCATGGGGTTCATCGTGTGCATAACGGTACTCATGACCATAGCCCAGTTCCTTCATTAACTTGGTGGGCGCGTTTCTCAAGTGGACGGGGACCTCCCGAGATTTGTCTCGTTTCACAAATGCTTTTGCCTGGTTGTATGCCATATAACCAGCATTGCTCTTGGCCGCGATAGCGAGATAAATGACTGCCTGAGACAAAGCCAATTCACCTTCCGGCGACCCAAGACGTTCAAACGTTGTCGCGGCATCGTTAGCAATCTGCATTGCCCGTGGATCAGCCAGCCCAATATCCTCCCAGGCCATCCGAATAATCCGGCGGGACAAGTATTTCGGATCGGCGCCGCCATCCAACATACGGCATAGCCAATACAAAGCAGCGTCTGGGTTGGAACCTCTTACTGATTTGTGAAGCGCCGAGATCTGGTCATAAAAGTTGTCGCCTCCTTTGTCAAAGCGGCGGGCATTGAGCGTCAATGCGTTCTGAATGAACGCCGCATCAATAGCATTCACACCAGCCGCGCGTGCTGCCGTGTCGGTTTGTTCCAGCAGATTCAAGAATCGACGCGCATCGCCGTCGGCATAGCCTACAAGCGTATCTATCGCGATATCTTCAAAATGAAGATGCGTTAGCATCTGCTGCTGTGCTCGCCTGAATAATTGACGCAACTCTTCTTCGGTCAATGCCTGCAGCACATAGACCTGCGCCCGGGACAGCAAGGCCGAATTGACTTCAAATGAGGGATTTTCCGTCGTGGCACCGATCAAGACCACCAAGCCTGACTCAACAAAGGGCAACAGCCCATCTTGCTGACTCTTGTTGAACCTGTGAATTTCATCGACGAACAGAATGGTCTTCTTGCCAAGGCTTAGGTTCTGCTCGGCCTGCTCCATCGCGGCGCGAATGTCCTTGACGCCAGAAAAGACCGCGGACAGCGGAATGAACTCGTAGTTGAAGGCCGAAGCGGTCAGGCGAGCAAGTGTCGTTTTCCCCACACCTGGGGGGCCCCAAAGAATCATTGAATGCGGTTTCCCGGACTCAAATGCGAGTCTCAAGGGCTTGCCAAGTCCAATGAGGTGCGATTGGCCAATGACTTCGTCCAATGACTGTGGCCGTAAAACCTCTGCAAGGGGTGCTGCCGGTGCTGTTGTAAATAGATCAGCCATAGGCTTTTCCCCCTCCTAAACCCGCTGGAAGCACAAACAAAAGGCGCAATACATCGCTCAATTCTTGATTTAAAAGACCGACAACGTCATCAAGCGATTGCCAGCGCGGCTTTTCGACGAATGGCGTGGATGTCATATTGGAAGGCGATATAGGCCCTTCTTATTATTGTGAGGCGAACAGCCCATATCAGCCCTCTGTCATTGCTGAAAAACATCCGCTCCCTTTGGCACCGTAAAGCGGAACTGCTCCGCGGCCATGGCAGGATTTTTTTCGAATTTCTTGAAGGTCAGTAGCGATACCTGGCCGAAAGAATCGCGTAATTCCATCGCCTGCGGCACACCATCCTTCAAGCCGATACCGATGCGGTCAAAGGTCGTATCCTTGGTCTTCGGTGTAGCTTCTAGCCACTCCAGGCCATCCTTGATGCCCGCTTCTTTCAGCGTGAAATTCTTTTCCAGATCGTTGCTTCCAAACAGAATGGCAGCGGGCGAGGAGCCCAGTGCATTGCCAAGCTGCTTGATCGTCACTTGATTTAAGTCTTTATCGTAGATATAGAGTTTTTCGCCGTCCGCCTGCAGCAACTGCTCATACGGCTTCTGGTAAGCCCAGATAAATTTGCCGGGGCGGGCAAAGGCAAAAGTACCGTTTGAAGAATTGGACACCTTGGCAGTACCGTCCATCATCTTAACCTGGCGCTGCGTGAATTCACCTTTAGCGGATTTAGTCGCGCTAACGAAGGATTTGAACTGGTCCAGGGCGGATGCGCAGGCATACGCAGGCATGGCGAACGCACATGCGGCAAACAGGCGCGTGATCACCGTGTAATGAGAGCGTGATGTTACTTGAGTCAAAATGTCTTCCTATTCCGTGGTATTCCCAGCCGGCACCAGAATCTCCCGATTGCCGTTGGATTGCATCGAAGAAACCAGTCCGCTCTGTTCCATCTGTTCCAGCAGACGGGCTGCGCGATTGTAGCCGATACGTAAATGTCGCTGCACCAGCGAGATCGAAGCACGGCGGTTCTTCAGCACGACGGCAACCGCTTGATCGTACAAATCGTCCGACTCGCCCTTGCCGCCTGCACCTTCACCACCAAACGCGGCGTCGGCGCCCTCCTCGGCTACTCCCCCCTCTAGGATTCCTTCGATGTAATTCGGTTCCCCCTGCGCCTTGAGGTGCTGTACCACGCGATGCACTTCATCGTCAGACACAAATGCACCATGCACGCGAATCGGCAGGCCCGTGCCTGGTGGCATATACAGCATATCGCCCATGCCGAGCAGCGTTTCCGCGCCCATCTGATCGAGAATCGTGCGCGAGTCGATCTTGCTGCTGACCTGGAAAGCGATACGGGTCGGGATATTGGCCTTAATCAGACCGGTGATGACATCCACCGATGGCCGCTGCGTCGCAAGAATCAGATGCAGGCCTGCGGCACGTGCTTTTTGCGCGATACGGGCGATCAGTTCTTCAACCTTCTTACCGACCACCATCATGAGATCAGCAAGCTCGTCGATGATAATGACGATCGTAGGCAGCTTTTCGAGCGGCTCCGGGGCGTCCGGTGTCAGGCTGAACGGATTCGGGATCTTTTCCTCGTTCTTTTCCGCTTCGGCGATCTTGTTGTTATAGCCGGCAAGATTACGCACACCGAGCTTAGACATCAGCTTGTAACGGCGCTCCATCTCGGCGACTGCCCAGTTCAGCGCATGGCCGGCCTGTCGCATATCGGTCACGACAGGGGCCAGCAAGTGCGGGATACCTTCGTACACGGACATTTCCAGCATCTTCGGGTCGATGAGAATCATGCGCACATTGTTAGGATCTGCCTTGTAGAGTAGCGACAAGATGGTGGCATTGATGCCAACCGATTTACCTGAACCGGTAGTACCTGCGACCAACAGGTGGGGCATCTTCGCTAGATCTGCCACGATCGGATTGCCGGCGATATCCTTACCAAGTGCGACTGTGAGACTGGAGTGACTATCGTTGTACACCTTGGAGCCTAGAATCTCAGTCAAGCGTACGATCTGCCGCTTTGGATTCGGCAGTTCCAGCCCCATGTAGTTCTTGCCAGGGATGGTCTCAACGACACGGATCGACGTTAGCGACAAAGAACGCGCGAGGTCGCGTGCGAGGTTGACGATCTGACTGCCCTTGACGCCAGTGGCCGGTTCGATTTCGTAACGCGTAATCACTGGGCCAGGATAGGCAGCAACCACCTTGGCTTCGACGCCAAAGTCCGATAGCTTCTTTTCGATCAGGCGGCTAGTGAATTCCAGCGTTTCGACGCTGACCGTTTCCTGCGCAGCCGGTGGTTCATCCAAGAGCGACAACGGCGGCAGGTTGGTATCGGGCAGATCAGTAAACAGCGAGACTTGTTTTTCTTTTTCCACGCGCTCTGATTTCGGTACCGCAACCACCTGTGGTTCGATGCGGATTGGCGCCGCTTCGACGATCTTTGCGCGCTCCTGCACGACCGTTTCCTCGCGCTTGACCGCGGCGACCTGTCCTAGCTTGCGGTCTTCACGTACCGTATAAAGGTTGCGAATTCCGTTGATACCGTCTTCGATCGCACCACCGATGCGCTCAGCCACCGCCAGCCATGACACTTGGAAGAACAGGCTGAAACCGACACCAAAGATCAGCAGCAGAAATAGTGTCGCGCCGGTAAAGCCAAATGCATTTTGCGCGGCGCCGCCAATCAATTCTCCCAGCACCCCGCCAGGAGCGCGCGGCAGCTGCACCTTCAGTGAATACATACGCAGATACTCGATCGCTACACTACCCGCCATCAGCAATACAAAGCCAATGGAGCGAATCCAAACTTCGTAGTGATGCTCGGGTTCGGGCTCTTTTTGCAACAGAAAACGCTGTGACAAGCGCCGGTAACCCGCCCATACCGAACGCAGTAGAAATACGCAGCACCACCATGCGGAAAATCCGAAAATGAAGAGCATTAGATCCGCAAGCCAGGCACCGATGCGGCCGCCCCAGTTATGCAGTTGCGGTACCACGTTGGCTTGTGACCAGCCGGGATCTGCTTTCGAATAGGTCAAAAAGATAAGGAGGAGATAAGTGGTAGCTACCGCGAGCACGAACCAGCGCGCCTCGGACAGTAAGCGCACGAGGCGATTCGGCAGCGGCGCCGCTTCCGAGGCATTGGTATTGCGAGTATAGGCTTGGGTTGATCGAGTCATAACTTTTGTGGAATTCGGGGGAGTACCGATTCGCCGCCAGAATTGGGGCAATTTCGGACCAACGCCCTGCTTGGCGTGGCATGATCGTCTATAATCTTAACCAGTTTTTCAGGTGCAATACTGAATTAATAATCCTGGCGTGCTTGAAATTGTGCCTTTTGGCGACATACACGACGCCTACGATCACTTCTTCTCCCCCTTTTCTACTGTTATGGCAACCACCAAACACGCCCACGTACTGATTATCGGTTCCGGCCCGGCCGGTTATAGCGCGGCAGTCTATGCTGCGCGCGCCAATTTGAAACCTGTTCTGATTACCGGTATCGAGCAAGGTGGTCAGTTGATGACCACTACCGATGTCGAAAACTGGCCGGGAGACCCGATGGGTGTGCAGGGTCCGGAACTGATGCAGCGGCTGCTTCAGCATGCAGAACGCTTCAATACCGAAATCGTGTTCGATTACGTCCACACGGCCAAGCTGAACGAAAAGCCGATGCGGCTGATCGGCGACAATGGTGAATACACCTGCGACGCGCTGATCATCGCGACCGGCGCATCGGCCCAATACCTTGGCCTGCCGTCAGAAGAAGCATTCATGGGCAAGGGTGTGTCGGCGTGCGCAACATGCGACGGCTTTTTCTACAAGGGGCGCGAAGTGGCCGTCGTTGGCGGTGGCAATACAGCAGTTGAAGAAGCACTATACCTATCCAACATTGCCAGCAAGGTGACTGTCATTCACCGTCGCGACAAGTTCCGCGCCGAGCCCATCTTGATCGACCGCCTGATGGCAAAAGTTACGGAGGGCAAGATTGACGTCAAATGGGACCATACCTTGGACGAAGTGACGGGTGACGACAGCGGCGTTACTGGCATTAACATCAAATCGGCCAAGGATGGCAACATCACCAAGATTCCAGTGCATGGCGTATTCATCGCCATCGGCCACAAACCGAACACCGGCATCTTCGAGGGCCAAATCGATATGCAGAACGGCTATATCAAGACCAAGGGTGGCTTGGAAGGCATGGCGACCTCAACGAATATTCCCGGCGTGTTTGCCGCTGGCGATGTGCAAGATCACGTGTATCGCCAGGCAATCACCAGTGCCGGCACCGGCTGTATGGCCGCACTGGACGCCCAGCGCTACCTGGAAAGCCTGGAAGGCTGATCCGGAAAGCGCAAGTAGTAACCCGCTGCCCCGGATGGAAGCCAGTGCAGCGGTATCAGGAAACGCATCATGTCTGGCTCCATTAAGGACTTCGCCGCGCTGAAAGCCATACGCGCGCAAATTAAAGCGCAGGAAGAAGCGCGCAAGGCTGCCGAAGCAGAACGCGTACGCCGTGATATGGAAAGTCGGCGCGATGCCGAACTGTTTCGCCGTTCTATCGGCAATGTTGCGCCACTCGCCCCGTCCGACAAGGCCGAAGCCAACATTCCCCGGCCGCTCCCCATACCGCGCCACCATCTCGCCGATGAACAGGCTGCGCTCGAAGAGTCGCTATCCGACGAATTCGACGTTGATACCCTGCTCGATACTGACCATGAGCTGAGCTATGCACGTACCGGCATCGGACCGGACACCTTGCGCAAGCTGCGTCGCGGCCATTGGGTGATTCAGGACCAACTCGACCTCCATGGAATGCGACGCGATGAAGCACGCGAGGCATTGGCGGAATTTTTGCGTCGTGCCGTCAAACGCGGCACGCGTTGCGTGCGCGTTATCCACGGCAAGGGGCTGGGCTCAGTCAACAAGCAGCCTGTACTCAAAAGCAAAGTGCGTAGCTGGCTCGTACAGAAAGAGGAAGTGATGGCATTCTGCCAGGCGCGGGCAGCAGACGGAGGTGCCGGGGCGCTTGTCGTCTTGCTCAAGGCATAGCATTCCGGCGACACTCAGAGTCTGGAATGCATGCCGGTGGCAATTTGCATTCCATCATTTGCCAAGTATTATGCCGGAATTGCCCCTTCCTGCATGCCCGCATGACTCTCATTAAGATCCTCGAAATCATCGCCATTCTGGTCGGAGCCTTTTCCGGCTTTATCGAAGCGCGCAGCAAGAAGATGGATATCGTCGGCGTGTTTACGGTGGCATTCATTACCGCATTTGGCGGCGGTACACTACGTGACATCCTGCTCGACAAGCGTCCGCTGTTCTGGGTCACACATCAGGAGTATGCGATCCTCATTTTTCTGCTGGCCATTGTCGCTGCCCCGGCGATTCGGACTTGGCGCAAAATCGTTTCGGAACGCCTCATCGTCGTGGCTGATGCGTTGGGACTTGGACTCTTTTCGGTGGTTGGCGTATCCGAGGCATTGGCAGCCGGCATGCCGCTTTTTATTGCGTCGATGATGGGTGTCATCACCGGCATCTTCGGTGGCGTGCTGCGCGATATTGTATGCAACGAAATCCCGATGGTGCTGCGTGACGGCCGGCCTTACGCGATATGCGCGTTTGCCGGGTGCTGGATGTATTTGCTGATGCAGAAAACCGGCGTTTCGCCGGATTTTGCGTTGTGGTCAAGTGCGCTGACGATTACTGCCTTTCGCCTAGCAACGTGGGCTAAAGATGTGAAAATCTAGAGCCCCTCGATCACGCTTAGAGCGGTTTGAGGAGCGGACGTGTACCTGATGTATACCGAGCACCGCAGGCCCGAGATTGGCCGCAGCCGGCGAGGCCCGTACACTGATCAGCAAACCACTCTAGGTGCCACGCGGGAATAACTTGTGCAATTTGGCGTCATAGCGGGATGCGATGCAAGGCGTGAGGAGGAATCATAGCGGGGCTATGGCAACGACGAGCAACGTCGCAGCACGCCCGATACGGCCAGCAAATTGTGCAAGTTACCCCTGCGCGGTGCCTTAGACCGCATCCGGACCAGTCTCACCGGTACGGATACGGATGACCTGCTCAACCTCGCGGACAAAGATCTTGCCGTCTCCAATTTTGCCGGTGCGTGCCGCTTTGATGATCGCATCGACTGCCTGATCGACGGCCTTGTCGTCAATGACGGCTTCAATCTTCACTTTTGGCAGAAAATCGACCACATATTCAGCACCACGATACAGCTCGGTGTGCCCCTTCTGACGGCCAAATCCCTTGACTTCGGTCACCGTCAGGCCGGTGACACCAATTTCACCTAACGCCTCACGCACTTCGTCCAGCTTGAACGGTTTGATGATTGCGGTAACCAGCTTCATAACAACTCCTTGAATTGAATATCACTCACGAAATCTTGAGGTAATCGGGTAGCGCCAGTCGCGCCCGAATGCACGGTGTGTAATTCGGATGCCGATTGGCGCCTGACGGCGCTTGTACTCATTTATTTTAATCAGGCGCGTGACGCGTTCCACATCTTCAGTACGATATCCTGCGGCGACAATTTCGGCAATGCTGCGATTTTCTTCCATGTACATCTGCATGATGGCATCAAGCACTTCATACGGGGGCAACGAATCCTGATCGGTCTGGTCTGGACGCAACTCGGCCGACGGAGCGCGCGTCAAAATGCGTTTTGGAATCACATCAGAAAGCGTATTGCGGTAGTCGCACAGCCGATACACCAGCGTCTTGGCAATATCTTTAATGACGGCGAAACCACCAGCCATGTCGCCGTACAAGGTGCAATAACCGACCGCCATTTCGCTCTTGTTGCCAGTGGTCAGGACAATAGAGCCATACTTGTTCGATAAAGCCATCAGAAGGGTGCCACGGATACGTGCCTGGATATTTTCTTCGGTCGTATCTTCTGGCAATCCATGGAATTCTTCCGCCAGTGTCTTGCGAAACGCGGAGAAACAGTCAAGGATCGGAATTTCATCGTAACGCACGCCAAGACGCTTCACCATGTCACGGGAATCCAACCAGGAAATCTCAGCAGTGTACGGCGATGGCATCATGACTGCCCTTACCTTATCTGCGCCAAGGGCATCGACTGCCACTGCCAACGTCAACGCTGAGTCAACACCGCCGGATAAACCAATGATGACCCCTGTAAAACCATTCTTACCGATGTAATCCCGCACCCCTAGCTCCAGCGCTTTGTATACCTGTGCTTCGATCGGTAATTCCATCGTTAAGGCACTTGCTTTGGGCTGAGCGCCGTCGAACTCAACAATCTGCAGATCTTCCTCGCAATGCTTCAGTTGCGCACAAACAGTGCCCATGCCATCCATGGCAAAGGAGTTACCATCAAAGATCAGTTCATCTTGCCCCCCTACCAAGTTGGCATACACGATGGGCAAGCCTAATGAGGAAACGTGGGCGCGCATGACGTCATAACGCAGATGCTGTTTCTTCATATGAAAAGGCGACCCGTTAGGGACAAGCAAGACTTGTGCGCCCGCTTCCTTAGCGCGTAACGGCGCATGCGTGGACCAAGTGTCCTCACAGATATTGAGGCCAAAACGGATGCCCTTGACCTCAAATACAAAGGGTTGATCCCCCGATGAAAAATAGCGTTTTTCATCGAATACTGCATCATTGGGCAGATCATGCTTGTAATATGTGCCGAGCAGTTTGCCGTTGAGGACAACCGATGCAGCGTTATAGCGCTTCCCCTCCTGCAAAACCGGATGGCCAACGATGACATGGACACCATTCAAGTCAGCGATTTCAGCAACAAGCGCATCAAACTGTTCTGCTGATTTTGCGTAGAATGAATCACGCAACAACAAATCTTCCGGCGGGTAGCCGGCCAACGATAATTCCGGCGTCAAAACAAGGTCAGCACCTTGGGTAGCAGCGCGCCGAGTGAAGTCCACGATCTTTGCACGGTTGGCTCTGAAATCCCCAACCGTACTATTGATTTGGGCAATGGCAACTTTAACTGTCATGAAGAAATATCGGGAAGATCTTGCGAGAAATATTAATGGTGAATTATCGCACGCGAATTGTCTCTTCTCTTTCAGAAATCGGTCAGGCAACATGGGATGCGTTGGTTGCCACACAGGCGGAACGCAACCCATTTCTTTCGTTTGCCTTCCTTGATGCGCTGCATGAATCAGGCTGCGCGTCTGCAGCGACCGGCTGGCAACCGCACTACTTAACACTGTGGCATGACGGATACCTCGCTGCAGCGCTGCCGTTGTATGTCAAGTCGCATTCCTACGGTGAATATGTATTTGATTGGGCATGGGCCGATGCCTACCGTCGCAGTGGTCTCGCTTATTATCCGAAGCTGCTCGCCGCGATTCCATTCACGCCAGTGACAGGTAGCCGCCTATTGGCCTGCAATGATGAAGCTCGGGAACAACTGGTGACGGCCTTATGCGCCTTACAGGAAAGCAGTGAACTGTCATCCACGCATATTCTGTTTCCGCCATATGCACAGGCACAGGCACTCAGGGCAAAAGGGTTTCTTTTGCGCACTGGCGTGCAATTTCATTGGGTCAACCAGGGTTATCATCATTTCGATGATTTCCTTTCAACACTAGACCGGAAGAAAAGAAAAAATATCCGCGCTGAACGCCGTAAAGTGCATGACGCCGGCATCCGTTTCCGCCATCTCTCTGGGCAGGAGGCAAGCGAAGCCGACTGGCGCTTCTTTAAGCGCTGCTACGATCGCACCTATGCTGAACATTATTCGACGCCTTATCTTAATCTCGATTTCTTTCAGCGCATCGGTCGAACCATGCCGCAATACCTCCTTTTGATCATCGCCGAGCGTGATCAACAACCAATTGCGGCCTCGCTGGTCGTGCATGATCGGTGTACGCTATATGGCCGTTATTGGGGCGCCATGGAGCAGATTCCCTGCCTGCACTTCGAGACTGCATATTACCAACCGCTCGACTTCTGTATTACGCATGGGATTCGGTGCTTCGAGGGTGGCGCCCAAGGCGAACACAAGATGGCGCGCGGATTCCTCCCACAAAAGACGTGGTCTGCCCATTGGCTCGCCCATTCCGCTTTTGCTGACGCTGTGGCACGTTTTCTGAACCAGGAAAGAGGGGGTATCGAGATCTATATCGACGAACTCCGCGACCGCAATCCATTCAAACAGTCACAACCTTCGGTTAAAAAAGATGAAGTTTTTTAATTGTTGGTTAACTGCACCTCGGAAACCATAGAACTTCTTGCCAAATATCACACTTCGCGGCATGCTCTTGCTTCATGTCAACCCAATCAGCCGCCTTATTTGCAACAGTGACTCCAGCGGTCAATCGCATTGGTCGTTTCTACATCAAACGCGAACTTGGCCGCGGTACAGTCGGTTGTGTCTATCTTGCGCACGATCCGGTCATTGATCGTGATCTTGCCATCAAGACCTTCAATCCACGTCTGACACCAGCGGAAAAGAATCGCTACGAACAGCAATTCATCAATGAGGCGCGCGCTGCCGGCTGTCTGTCTCATCCTCATATCATCACGATTTACGACGCATCGATCGAGGGAGGGACAAGCTTTATCGCAATGGAGTATCTGCAAGGCCGCGAACTCAACAAACTCCTCGACAACGGCCATCGGTTTGAGCCAAACGAAGTGGCATCGATTATCTGGAAAATTGCTGACGCAATTAACCATGCACATCAACACGGTGTTGTGCACCGTGACATCAAGCCTGCCAACATCTTCATGGTAAAAGACGATCAGCCGAAGCTGGTTGATTTTGGCATCGCACGCGCCCCAAACCGGGTACCTGAAAAAATGGCAAATCCGGACGCCCCCTACACCATATGCTCAGGTAATAATCTTATCGGCACACCCAATTACATGTCGCCTGAACAGGCAATGGGAAGACCAGTTGATGCTCGTACCGATATTTATTCCCTCGGTGCGGTGATGTACGAAATGCTGGTTGGTCGCAAGCCTTTCCACTCAGAAAGCACCGACAAGTTGCTGCAACAAATCGCTTTCAAAGCGCCCCCCCCTCCTCACGAGCTGGATGCGAGCGTTCCCCCAGCGCTTTCGCAGATCGTGCTGAAAGCGATGAGGAAACGTCCTGAGAAACGCTATCAGAGTGCGGAAGAAATGGCCTTGGACATCAAGCGCTATTTGGTGCGCCAAAGGCGCGCACGACGGTTACAAATACCCGTGCCCACCTTGGGGCAACGAGCTCCACGCAGTGTCGTAGTGAAACGCGATGCATTGAGTTTGGCTGGATACATTGCACTGAGCATCATTATTGCGCTTGCTGTTGCTAGCCTGTTTCGCTGAAACAGGCGCCGGCAAATCGATCTAGAGCGATTTGATTGTGCGTGCAAGGGAGGTCAGCTCGGGCAGAGAAGCGCAACCGTACATGAGCTACGGTGAGCATCGCAGGCCCGAGAGGGCCCCTTTCACGCACAGGCAAATCGCTCTAACGGGTATTCAGTGCTGTCAGCACCTGAGCCTTCAAGGTTTTGATCAATGCCGTTTCATCGGGAGGCACGCCTTCCGGTGCGGTCTGTGCGCGGTCGGCATAAAACAGGCCGAGCTGCTTTTTCTGCACCACGAGCGGTAGCACGATGAAACTGCGCGCATCGGGCAGTAAGGTACGATGCCATGCTGGCAGCAGGTCACGAATCTTCGGCACGCTAGCGTCCGATATCATCAAGTCCGCATCATTGTCCATCGCAAGATGAAACAGGTCACGCGCGGTCGCAATCGGAAACAGAAAACCGGCCTGACGCTCAATGTTTTTCTCTCCCATGGCGATGCGTGCCCGGAACTGCTGCGTCTGCATGTCCTTCAGGCACACAGTCGCGAACCGGAACCCCAAACTGCTATACAACGTTTCCAACACCAGTAACACAAGATCGTTTACCTTACAGCGGCCGGAGGCCATCATTTGCGTTACATCCTGCACCCCTGCCAGCAGCAGATCCCGTGCATTCTTGGGTTTGCCACTCGCATAGCACTCAGTGACCTGCACTGCATGTCCGCCTTCAACGACATCAAGCAGCAATTCGCTTGGCAGTCCCTTCTCGTCCGTTTCAGCGACGGTCGCCGCTGCCTGAATGCGAGCTGGATCAGTTATCGTCGCCGCAGCAAGTGCAGGAACTGACAGCCCAGACAGGTTTTCGTCGGTGTGCATGGTCAGGTCGGTACTGCTTGCCAAGGCCTGTATTTCCCCCGCGACGCTTGCAAACATCTGCGTGAGCTTAGCTTGATCCAGTCCAAGTGCAGCACCGAAGCGTGTCAATACCGCCTTATGTGCTGCCTCCTGCCCCGGGGCGTTCATTGTCGGTATCAAACGGGCCGCAGCTAAACTGAACGCCGCCACCTGCTGCAGCCATTCCTGTCGTCCCTTCGCCGCCTTCAATATACCCGGTGGCGGCGGTGTCAACGCCTGCACAATCGTTTCGGGGATATTCCATTCACGCAGAACAGCCTCCGCCAGCAAATCGTAACTGCAGCCCAGCACCTGCATCGATGCCTGCGCCGGCGTGTGGCTACCGGCCTCGACCAACTTGCCGATCTTGTCGTAGAGCTCATGATCGTGTGACGCCACTAGCAAACGGCCAATATTTTTGAACAGCGAAGCGATTGCCGCTTCCTCTGCATCCTTAAAATGACTACGCCGTGCCATCTCGCGCCCGACAATACTTGCGCAGAGCGCCTGACTGAGCTCACTGCGCACGCTCTTGGCATTCTTGCTCGATAGACCATCCACCAGCAGCATCGCAAGCGCACTTGTTTTGACGGTATCGAAGCCGAGCAGGAAGATTGCCTTCGATACCGTAGTAACCGGCGTGCCGGCTGCCGTGCGATAGCAAACAGTATTGGAAATACGCAGGATTTTCTGCGTCAGCGCGACGTCGGACAGGATGAAATGCGCAAGATTCTTTACCGCCTCGTCATCTGACGAGGCCATTTGCACAACGCGTGATACAGAACTGCCTAACGCGGGCAAATCGGTTTCGGCGCCGATTTTCTGCAGCAAGCGGTCGCGCACCTTGTTGGCCTGCGTATCGGTGTCAGGCTGTCCTCCAGTATCGAATTTGACCGTCCCTGTGTTTTCAAAGACCACGTTGAAGGCTCCTGAATATACGCTCGCTGTAAGAGCTTATGATGACGTATCCCTCTGGAATTGTCGATGCAACGGTGCGTGGTTAAGGAAGAGATTCTGTCTTTATTTCGGCAAAGACCGGGATATATTGAGTGGGTATTACCGACTTGCGCGCTTTCATACGCGGGCAAATCGCTCTAGAGCAGCCAAATAAAAAAAGCGCACGGTGAAGTGCGCTTTTTCTTTAACCTGCGAACGGCAGCTTACTTGCTGTGTTCCTTGTTGTAGGCAGCAACGCCGGCGAGGATTTCTTGTTTCGCCTCTTCCGGGCCGAACCAGCCCTCGACCTTGACCCACTTACCTGGCTCCAGATCCTTGTAATGCTCGAAGAAGTGCTGGATTTGTTGCAGACGCAGTTCGTTCAGGTCTTCCGGTTTCTGCCAATGCTTGTAGATCGGCAGAACCTTGTCCACGGGGACCGCGAGCAGCTTGGCGTCACCGCCGGCTTCATCCTTCATCTTCAGCATGCCGATCGGACGGCAGCGCACCACAACGCCCGGAATCAAAGGAAACGGCGTAATCACGAGCACATCAACCGGGTCACCGTCGTCGGAAATCGTCTGCGGAATGTAGCCGTAGTTGCATGGGTAATGCATCGCAGTTCCCATAAAACGGTCAACGAAGATGGCGCCGGTTTCCTTGTCGACCTCATACTTGATCGGGTCGGCATTCATGGGGATTTCAATGATGACGTTGAAGTCTTCCGGCACGTTACGGCCGGCGGGCACATTACTCAAGCTCATGATGCTCTTTCAATAAAAATAAAAATTCCAGAATCCCAAGATTATAGCGGCTTTCGCAACAGCTTTATGTGTTGCGGTATCAGATCAAAACTGGCTATGACGGTGTTAGAACACTAGAAAATCGTCGCCAATGCGCACTGCCGGTAATGTGCTGCGGCTTGTTCCGGCTGGTTCAACGCCTCATGCAATTGCGCCAGTTTCAGATGCGCCTCGCGCAACGTTGCAGCTTCGGTCGCGTCGCTCAACGCCTGTTCGAGATGACGTTGCGCCTTGCCCCATAATTTTTGCCGCAAGCAAAGCGTACCGAGTGTCAAGGCAAGTTCCGGATCAGCCGGTCGTGATTGTGCCCACTCTTCGCAGCGCTCAATCTGCGCTAACAGTGCCGGAGAACCTTCCGCTCCTGCAGAATGGCCATATAACCGCACGAGACGCTCATCCCATTCAACAGCCAGCGCTTTTTCCACCACAGTGCGCGCCTCATCATGCAAGCCTTTGGCATTCAATGCCGTCGCGGCACGGATAGCGACGAAAGACTTCACAAGATCTTTGGTTGGAATACTAGCCAACGCACGGCGCATGGATTCCGTATCGTGCGCATGGCTGATCAACAGATCGTCATAGACCATTTCACGCAAACGGCGGGACAACGCCGGATGGATAGCGTTACGCTTGTCCAGCAGGCGCACTAAACGCAGCACTTCTGGCCAGTCCTTAGCATGCTGGTTGGCTTTAAGCGCCAAGCGTAAGGCATGAATATGGCGTGTTCCGCTGGCGTTCAGTTCCTTGACGGTTTCCAGCGCAAGCCCTGGTTCGTGGCCATCGATGGACAGTTCAATGGTCGTCATCAGTCGCGCAGTCTTGAGCGCGGGATCCTCCTGTGCCTTGGACAACCATATATTTCTGCGCTCGGGCTGGCCCATGTGATGCGCTGCGCGGGCAGCGATCAATGCGGACAAACTGGCGTTGTCCGGCGATGCCGCAGCCCGCATGGCTGCTTTTTCCGCATGACCGAATCGCCCCTCAAACAAGGCCTTGAGTGCCTCTCGCATAGCACGATTGCCTTCGCGCTCACGCTTTTCGCGACGATAGGCAGCAACACGTTGCGGCATCTGTTGTGTGCTGCGAAGCGCGTTAAGAACGGTAAACAACACGGCAAACAACACGGCCATGAGCACGATGAACAAGTTCAACGACATGTCAATGCGCTGCGGCGGGTAGAAAAAGACGACATTGCCTGGATTGAAGCGAGCACCAACCGCAAGTCCGATCGCTGTGGCAAACAGGATGGCAAGAGATAGAAACACTCTCATTTTTATGGCTTCGCCTTGTAGTTGCGCACTGCGTTCAAACTCTCTGCCAACGTCGGCATTTCAATAGACAGATTGCTCGCCTGTACATGGCGTAGCAATGCCTGGGTGGTTTGCGTCTGCTTGGCGCGTGTATCAAAGTATTTTGTAATCGCATCCTGCGCAGCAATCAAATCGCTGCGGAATGCCGATTCATTCCGCGAGAGTAGTGCCAGCCGAGCGTTCAGTAGACGTAGCTTGAGATTCTCGCGGGCGTAATACGCTTGCGTGGGGGACAGCAGCAAGGCATCAGGAACTTCCACATTACGCACCCGGATCAACTGCTTGACCTCACTCCACATTTCACTGGTCCAGCTATTCCATGCATTTTCCAGACCGGTTATCCAGTCGGCCTTGTCGTTTTCCTTGTTGGCTGCTCCTTTTGCATCAGCCCTCTCAGGGGAGCGACGCGATACTTTCGGTTGTGTGGCTTCTACTACCGGTTTCTCATCTGACAGCAACGGCATATAGTCAATCTGGCCAATGATGCTGTCGAGTCGCAAAGCGATGCCCGTTATGTCGACAGCAGGCAGCGAACGCAGTCGTTCAAGGTCCTTGGCGATCGCACGGCGGATGATGATGAACTGAGGTTTATCTGAACTCGATAAGCGATTGTCAGCATTTTGCAACGCGATCACCGCGCCTTGCACGTTGCCGGCAAGCTGTAACTGTTGGCTAGCTGTGGAT